>DATJIP010000123.1:0-9341 GCA_035493235.1 Steroidobacteraceae bacterium | reverse complement strand
GTACATGAATCGCCAGTTTCTCGAACCGGCGCTGCGCGGCACATACCCCGAAGAGCTGCCTGTGATCTTCGGCCAGGCGTGGCCGGCGATTTCCGCGAGCGATCTCGCGACGATTCATCAGCCGCTCGACTACATCGGCGTCAACTACTACACGCGCAGCGTCGTGCGAGCCGATCCCAATGCGTGGCCGCTGCGCACGGCGGCAGTGCGCCAGAAGACCCGCACGCATACGCAGACGAGCTGGGAAGTGTTTCCGCAAGGTCTCACCGCTACTTTGCTGTGGATCAAGAACCGCTACGGCAATCCGCCCGTCTACATCACCGAGAACGGCGCCGCATTCTTCGATCCACCGAGCGTCGAAGGAGCAGTGCTCGAAGATCCGTTGCGCGTCGACTATTTGCGCAAGCATCTGCGCGCCGTGCACGACGCGATCCGCCAGGGCGCGGACATCCGCGGTTATTTCGCCTGGTCGCTGCTCGACAACTTCGAATGGGCGCACGGCTTCACCAAGCGCTTCGGCCTCGTGCACGTCGACTACGAGACGCTGCAGCGCACACCGAAAGCGAGCGCGCACTTCTACTCGCGAGTCGTCGCATCGAACGGCGCCGCGCTGGATGAGCCCGCGGCTCATTGAGAGCCTCCGCCGCGCGGGAACACGATAGTGAACGGCAGCTGGGTGATCCGCATCTCCGTGCCGAGCCAGCGCGCCTGGCCGCGCTGAATGGACTGATGTGCGGGCTGGTCGCCTTCCGGCCAGGCAACTGCCAACCCGCCCTCGGGCATCTTGATCTCTTCCACGTTGAGCACGACTTGGTCGCCTGCGACGCGCAGCGAATAGCTGAGCGGACCGAACGGCGTGCGTAGATTCTTGACTGCGAAGCCTTCCTCTTCCGTCCACGCCTTCGGCACGCCCGCCATCAGCACGAGCGTCTCGTCCGCGGGCCGCTCGAAAGCGAACATGTCGAGCAGCGAGCGACCGTAGTCGGACGCAACCCAGCCGTGCGGCATGTCGCCGACGAAGCGCGACTTGCGCGGCTCGCGACCGACGACTTCGGCCCACTGGTTCCATTCGCTCGGCCGCCGGTCGTTCATCAGGAAATCGATCAGCGCCATGCCACGATCGCGCCAGCGCAGGCGAATGAACGTGCCGAGATTGCGCCACTCGTACGGCGTGTAGGCATCCCAGCTCTTATCCGTGCGGCGGGAGCTGAAGTCTTTCCAATAACGCTCAAACGTCGCCAGCAACGCCTCGGGCGGCAGCATCTGCTGCTCGCCGACGGGTGACAGCGCAATCGAAGTCGACGTCGCATCGAAGTCGCCAAGCTCCGCTGCGCCTGGAATGTAGTCGATGTTGTGCGCTCGCATGGCCACGCCGAGCGACACGTACAGATCGCGGCGGAACTCGTCGCGTGATTCGATGAAGCTGTGCATCTCGGTCTTCTGATCGAGCGCCCGGGCGATGCGGATCGCGGACTCGTAGCCGGCCAGCGCCCAGAAGTCGTCCCAGTACGAATGCATCGGCTTCGCCGAGTACCCTTCGTGACTGATCGACGCCGGCATCAGGCCGTAGAAGGCTTTGCGATCGCCCTGCTGGTTCGCCTCAGTGCGTTCGGACAGTCGCAGCTTGTCCATGTATGCAACGGCTTTCTCAGTCGCCGGCCACAGCTCGCGCAGCAGCTCGGTATCGCCGGTATAGCGATACACGCTGTCGATCAGGAACAGGAACTCGCCCGTGCTGTCGTTCTCAGGTACTGGATCGGCGCCACGTCTATCGACGCAACACGGAACCTTGCCGTTGGCGAACTGATAGCGCGCGTACCACTGCAGAAATTCCTTCGCGTCCTTGTCGTGGCCGAGACGCAGCAGCATTTCCGAAGTCATGGCGCCATCGCGAATCCACGAGCGTTCGTAGGCGCGCGACCCTGGCTGGATTGCAGGCCCATCACGATTGATCAACACGTAGGCGAGCGAGCTGCGCAGCGTGTCGGACAGCGCCTTGTACTTCGACGGTACGGTGAGCTCAACCCGATTGAGCTTCTCGCGCCAGAGATCGGCGACGCTGTCGAGGGAAGACTTCGTGTCCGGCGGCGCCGCGTGCTGCGGCAAGTCGAGCACGATCTCGCGCGTCTGCCCTGGCTGCAGATCGACGTCGTACAACAGCGCACCCGACGCGAAGCCGCTGTCGTCGTGAATGCGCGCGCTGCCGACGTTTGTCGGCAGCCAGTCGCACGGCGTATCTGCGGCCAGCGTCACTGCGCGGAACGTCCGCGGCGGTGTGCGAGGAAACACGCCAGGATGGCCGTCGACATTGACGCGATTCTTCTCGAACGCGAGATCGCGGATCCGGCTCACGCCGCCCTCGGTATTGAGGAACTGCGCCGGCGAATTGACCTGGAATGGGCGAACGGTGAGCGCCAGCGTCACTTGCTGTCGACTCTGCGTCGGATTGCGCAAGCGATAGACCGCATGCAGCGTGGCACTGCCCGCAGCTCCACTCGCATACGCAGTGGTCGTCAGCTCGACCGAACGATGCTGCCACTCGACGCTCGGAATCGGCAGATAGCCGTCCGCCAGCGAATGCGAGATCGAGACGTCCGCCCAGGTGAGCCAGTTGTTGCGGGTCCTGATGAAGGGCTCGATGGAATAACTGCCCTTGCGGATTTCGAGCGCGCCGTCTTCGGACAGCATGCCCTCTTCGACGTCGCCATCGACGCCGACGATCGTCCAGTAGATCTGCTCGTCGAGATACGGGCGTGGATAGCAGCCGCGCCGTCCCTGCTTGGCGAGCGAGCGGATGAAGGCGTTCGGTGAGGCGCCGAATTCCAGATCGCGCACGTAGAGCTCTGCGATGCCGACGTCGCGACCCGGATCAGGCATCGTCAGCCGGATGTAGCGCGCTTCCGAGTCCGGCATGAGATGCGAATCGCGGCCGCCGTTGCTCGCCTCGATCGTGCGAACCTTCTTCCAGCGATTGCCGTCGAGCGAGGTTTCGATCGAGTAGCGCGGCGCGTACAGGTCGCGCGCCCAGTCGATCTCGATGCCGCCGAATTCGCGGACGGCTTGCAAATCGACCTCGAACGTCTGCGGTGTGCCTTCGGTTCGGGCGCTGCGCCATATCGTGCTCGTCTTACCATCGAGCGCGAGCGCAGCTTCATTGCCCTTCGCTTCCGACGACGCGCGCGCCGTCGGTGGCGGCACGGCCTTCGCGGGAAGCAGCGGCTTCAGTGACAACCGATCGAACCACAGACTGCCATTCCCGCCCTCATCGCCTGCACTCAGCACGAACTCGATCGACTGAAACTGTCGCAGCGTGCGATCGGTCGTCGTGCCCCACGCGAAGTCGATCTGCCGCCGCTTGATGCGCACCTGCTGCCAGTCGCCGGAGAATTGATAGTTGGCGCGTCGGTACCACCACACGTTGTCGCCGGACGCGTCGACGAACTTGACCTCGAAGTTGTTACGCCCCGCTTCGGCGCGCATCCAGAACGAGATCTCGTAGTCGTCGGGCAGTGTCGTCGGTAGTTGACGCGTCGCTGCTGCATAGCCTGCGGTGTTCGCAAGATTGAACTCGAGCACCAGCGCATTGCCTTCGACGCCCTTGGCCGAATGCACGGACGCACTTACGCCATCGGACGCGAGCGACTTCCACGGCGAGATGTCTTCCATCTCGTCGAGGTAACGGATCTCGAGTTGTGGAGGTTGCTCTGCAGCCATCGCCGCCACGCCCACGAATAGCAAAAGCAGCCAGCGCGCTCTCATCCCTTCACGCTGCCGGCAAGAATGCCTGCGATGTAATACCGCTGCAGCCCCAGGAACAGGAGCAGCACCGGCAGCACGGTGATTACCGCGCCCGACATCATGAGCTCGTTGTCCTGCACGTGTTCGCGTGACAGACCGGCCAGCGCGACCGGCAGCGTGTGCAGCTTGGCGTCGGTCAGTACGATCAACGGCCACATGAAGTCGTTCCAGGTCGCCAGGAACGTCAGGATCGCGAGCGTGACCAGGATCGGCCGGATCAGCGGCACGACCAGCGACCAGAAGATCCGCAGCTCGCTCGCGCCATCGATGCGCGCGGCTTCGAGCAACTCATCCGGCAACGACAGCGCGTACTGCCGGATGAGAAAGATGCCGAACACGCTCGCCATCGCCGGCACGATCACACCGCCATACGTGCTCACCAGCCCCAGCTCCTTGACCAGTGCAAACAGCGGGATCATCGCGACCTGGCTCGGGATGACCAGCGCGCCCAAGAGGCTGCGGAAAATCCGCTCACGACCGCGGAAGCGCAGCTTCGCAAACGCGTAACCCGCCAGCGTGTTGAAGACCAGTGAAATCAGCGTCGCGAGCGTCGCCACCAGCGCGCTGTTGAACATGTAGCGACCCGCCGCGTGCTTGGCGAACAGCTCGCGATAGTTGTCGAGCGTCGGATGTGCCGGCAGCAACGGCGGCGGATACGTGCTCGCCGCGCCCGTCGGCATGAACGACACCGAAACCATCCACAGCAGCGGGAACGCAACCAGCACCGCACCGACGACGAGTGCCGCATTGACCATTAGTGTGCGCGGCGTCCGAGTCATGCGTCGCTCCGCTCGCGGCCGAGCCGCAGCTGCACCACGGTGACCAGGAACATCAATATGAACAGCAGGAACGCGACCGCCGAAGCGCGCCCGAGGCTCCACCACTTGAAGCCTTCTTCGAACATGAAATACAGCACGCTGTAAGTCGCTTGCAGCGGACCGCCCTCCGTCATCACGTACGGCTCAGCAAACAACTGGAAGTAGCCGGTCATCGTCAGGATGCTGACCAGCAGCAACACGGGAGCGATCCCGGGCAGCGTGACGTGGCGGAACTGCTGCCAACCCGAGGCGCCGTCGATGCGCGCGGCTTCGTACAAGTCATCCGGAATGTTCTGCAGCGCCGCCAGCAGGATGATCATGTTGTAGCCGAAGTTCTTCCACACCGCGAGGATCACGATCGCCGGCATCGCCCAGTGTGGATTGCCCATCCAGTCGATGGGATCGACGCCGAGCTGCGCCAGCCCGTAATTCAGAAATCCGTAGCGCGTATGAAAGATGTAGCGCCACACGACGGCAACGGCGACGAGCGTGGTCACCACCGGCGCGAAGTACACAGTCCGGAACAAGCCGCGAAACCTCGCGACCTTCGAGTTCACGAGCAACGCCGCGCCGAGCGACACGCCGATCGACGTCGGCACGCCGAGCGCGACGAAGTACAAGGTGTTGCCGAGCGCCTTCCAGAACAGGGGCTCGCGCAGCAGCCGCGCATAGTTCTCGAAACCGATCCAGCGCAGGTTGTCGAAGTTGTCCAGCGCGTACAGATCGAAGTCGGTCAGGCTCATCACCAGCGCGGCGAGCACCGGCAGGAAGAAGAACACGCCGAGCACGATGAGTGCCGGCGCGACGAACCACCAGGCGGCGCGCTGCGTCCTCATGTGTGACGATCCTGGTCCATCATCCAGCGCCGCTTCTCGAGGATCTCGTCGGTCTTGCGATCGAGCGCGGTGCACGCTGCGTCGACGGTGGCGACACCCTGGACCACCCGCTCGGCCGTCAGACGCATTTCCTGCGCGATCCGCTCCCACTCCGGCACCTTGGGCGGCGAGCGCACGCGGTCGAGCTGCGTGAGAAACGCTTTGGCGTACGGTGAAGACGCCAGTGTCGACGACTGCCAGGTCGAACGCCGCGGCGGCATGTTGCCGCTGAGCTCGTAGAAGCGCTGCTGAACCGGCGAGCGCGACAGATATTCCATCACCGCCCAGGTCGCCGGCTTCGATTGCGAGCCGGCGAAGATCACCAGGCTCGCGCCGCCGGCGCTCGACGCACCCGGCCCGTCCGGTCCCGGCATCGGCGCAGTCATCCACGCGTCGCGCAGCTCCGGCGGCATGCGCTTCTTGAACTCCGCGATGTTCCAGGGCCCGGAGATGTAGAAAGAGAACATGCCGCGGCCGAACTCGTCCCAGACGTTCGAGATCTGCGTGTTGGTCATCTTCGGCGCCCAGTCCCGCCGGAACATGCTCGCGTAGAACTCCAGCGTGCGATGGAAGTCGGCGCTGCGGAAATTGCCGTAGCGACCGTTGTCGCGGAGCAGATCGGAGGGTTGCTGCAGCGACAGCACCAGCAGCGGCTCGAATTCATTGAGCGGCAGCAGCACCGAATAGCGATCGTGACCGACCATCGCCTTGATCGCGCCGAGCATCTGCTCCCACTCTGCCCACGTCGTCGGCGGCGCGTTGAAGCCCGCTTTCTGCAGAATGTCGCGTCGGTAGTACAGCAAGCGCGTGTCGACGTACCACGGCACGCCGTAGAGCGCCCCTGCGACGCGATTCGAATCGAGAATGCCAGGGAAGTAGTCGTCGAGCGTGATATCGCGCGACTGGCTCGCGAACGCATCCAGCGGAGCGAGCGCATTCAACGCGTGAAATTCCGGGATCCACGTGTTCCCGAGCGAGCACAGGTCCGGCAACGTGTCGCCGGCGTAAGCGGTCAGCAGCTTCTCGTGCGCCGCAGTCCAGGGCAGCTTCTGCACGTCGACTTCGATGTCGGGTCGCTCACGCAGGAAGTCCTGGAGCAGCTCGACCGCATACTCGCCTTCGCGCCCGACCGCCCAGAAGCGCACGGTGTTCGCTCCGTGCGAGCGACGCGAGCAACTGAGCGGCGCCGCTGCAAACGCGGCCAGCGCGAGCATCGTCTGCCGCCGATTCACCATGGAATCACGAGCTCGGCTGTTGCGGCGGCGGCGGCTGCGCGAGCCAACCGCCGGTGAAGCCGGCACGCTCCAGGCCGCGACGGATGTGCGGATTGCGCTGCATCAGCTTCCAGATGAGCCCGCTGCGGTAGTTCTCGATCATCGCCACGATCGGTCCCTGGTCGATGCTGAGGTAATCGCTGTCGACCCAGCCGACGTTGTCGACGAGCTGGCCGTGACGCAGCGGCACGTCGGCGAAGGTGAAGCTCGGGTTCACCGCATCGAGGAAGCCGTACTTCTGATACAGGCTCTCGCCGAAGCGCACGCGGAATGCGCGGATCGTCGGGATCACGATCTCCGGCGCGAACGCGATGGAGCCGATTGCCGCAGTCGGCGCAATCGTGCCGTCGTCGAGAACATGTGTCGCCGCAGTGCCGCGGGCCGCATACGTGAAAAAGCCGCGCTCTTCGTTATTGAAGATCTGCACGGTGTCGGCCGGACCGTCGCACGCGCTCAGTCCCCAGATCTCGCTGTCGTAGCCGCGCCAGCGCATCGGGTTCTGGACCGAGTACTCGCGATGCGCGTACGCCGCGCGCCGGCTGTTCTCGAAGTAGTCGATGCCCTTCTCGCGCATGAACTCGTCCTGGATGCCGCGGAAGTCGATCCAGACGTGCGAGTACTGGTGGCCGAACATCGGTCCGAACGACAGGAATTCCTGCCCGCTGAACGTGCCCCACGAGTTCTTGTAGGTGGCGAGCCATTCCTTCCACGCCTCCGGCTCGATCGGATGCGTCGGCGAGCCGAGCGCGAGGATGTAGACGAGCATCGCCTCGTTGTAGCCACGCCAGTCGAAGCGCAGGAAACCGGTCTCCGGCCGCCAGCCGTGCGACAGGATCGGCGGGCGGTTCTGCGCCCAGGTCCACTCGACGCGCGTGTAGATCAGCTCCGCGAGGTCGCGGATCTCCTTTTCGGCGCGCGTGTCGCGATCGAAGTACATCTGCGCTGCCAACACGCCGCCGAGCAGTAGCGCCGTGTCGACGGTCGACAGCTCCGAAGTGCCAAAGCGCTGGCCTGTCGGCATGTGCAGGAAGTGATAGTAGAAGCCACGATAGCCGGTCATGCCGGTTTCGTCGGGGCCCTGCGGCGCGTTCGCGAGGAACCGCAGCGTGCGCAACGTGCGCAACCGCGCCTGGCTGCGCGACACGAAGCCGCGCTCCGAGCCGATCACATACGCAGTGAGCGCAAAGCCGATACCCGCGGTGCTGGCGAACGATGGCGAGGGATAGCGGTCCGGCGCGAGGCCGTTCTGCTTGTTCGTCGTGTCCCAGAAGAAACGGAAGGTGCGCCGTTCGAGATTGTTGATGACGGGATCGCCATCCTTCTCAGGGTCGTACACGCGAGAACCCTCAACCGTGACACCCGGAATGCGCTCTTTGCTGGCACCAAGCGACGGTGCGCCGACCAGCAGCACCGTCAATCCCGCGAGCACCTGCAGGCTTGCTCGCAGCCCGCGCGAATCAGCCTTCATCGGCTAGCCGATGCATCATGACACCTCGCTGCGTGCGAGGGACGCATGCAAGAATTGCTTGCGTCCCCGCCCGCTTACGCGATGTCGATTATCGCCAGCTGACGTTGAATGACAACTTGAATGTGCGCGTCGGCTGACGATAGGCCGTGACCTGACCGAAGTCAGGGCTCGGCACGCCAGCGGCGCCGCGGAAGTTCTGGTAGCCGTCGGCGTTGTTCCAGTTGAACACGTTGAGCACATCGGCGCGCAGACCGATCGTGAAGTCGCCCAGATCGAAGCCCTTCGATGCCGCCAGGTCGAACTGCTTGCGGCCGATGGTCGTGTCCGGCTTGAAGTTGTCGAAGAAGCAGTTCGGATCGCCGCTGGCGTCAGGAGGCAGCGTGAGGCAGTTCAGCGCTTCGAACTCGACCGGGCTCTGCAACAGGAGCTTCGCGGAGAGCGACAGCTCCCACGGTCCGTCCCAGATTCCTGTCGCCACGAGACGGTGCTTGGGCACCCCAGTCGCGGTGTGCCAGCCAAACCCGTCGATAGTCGGATAGTCGAAGATCGAGTGCTCGTCGAAGAGACCTGCGTTGGTGCGGTTCTCCTGCGCGTCGCTGTACGTGTACGCGATCGTCATCCCCCATTTCGACTCGTTGGTGTACGGCTTCTCAGCCGACAGCAGCAGCTGCGTCGCGCGCGACTCGATACCGTTGGAGATGGTGATGAACGTGCCGAGTCCCGGAATACCGTTGCCGAACGGACTGTCGCCCCACACGTCTCCGGGAATCAGGCGGAAGCTGCCGTCGCCGCGGCGGTTGCCCAGCAGGAACAGGATGCCGTCCTTGGACTCGACGTACGAGACCGCCGCCGAGGTGTTCCAGCTCTGGTTCCACAGATCGAAGCGGTTGCGCACGCCGAGGCTGAACTGGTCGGAATACGGCGTCTTCAGATCGTTGCTGATGAGATCGATCTCACGCCCCAGGTTCGGGTTCGCCGCGACCAGCGCCTCGAGATTGGCTCGATTCAGCAACGCCGGATCCCATTCCAGGCAGTTGTCTTGCGTAGCCGCGTCGCACTCGTGCCCGGCGGTGTTGAACTGGAACTCGTAGCGCGGGAACGTGCCCTT
>DATJIP010000122.1:0-3255 GCA_035493235.1 Steroidobacteraceae bacterium | reverse complement strand
CGCCACCGCGCGGGTGATCTTGCGGGTCACGAAGGTCTCGCCGCGGATCGGCGATTCGTGGTTGAACAGGATGCCGTTGGAGGCGTGCATGCCATAGGCCTCGCGGTAGTTCACCGTGATCCAGTAGGCATAGAGCTTGGCGACGGCATACGGGCTGCGCGGATAGAACGGCGTCTTCTCGCGCTGCGGCGTCTCCTGCACCTTGCCGAACAGTTCGGAGGTCGAGGCCTGGTAGAAGCGGATGTCGTCTTCCATGCGCAGGATGCGGATCGCCTCGAGCAGGCGCAGCGTGCCCAGCGCGTCGGTGTTGGCGGTGTATTCCGGCGTCTCGAAGCTCACCTGTACGTGGCTTTGCGCCGCGAGATTGTAGATCTCGGTCGGCCGGACCTTGCCGACCAGGCTCAGGAGGTTGGTCGAATCGGTCATGTCGCCGTAGTGCAGGAACAGGCGCACGCCCGCGTCGTGACGGTCGCGATAGAGATAGTCGATGCGGTCGGTGTTGAGCGACGACGAACGGCGCTTGATGCCGTGCACGATGTAGCCGCGCTGCAGCAGGAAGTCGGCGAGGTAGGCACCGTCCTGCCCGGTGATCCCGGAGATCAGGGCGACTTTCTTCTTGTCAGCTTGAGGGGACATATACGCGACCTTCCGTTCAGGAGAAGAGAATGCGTTCGGCGACGCGATCCCACGAATGGGTCGCGACGACGTAGGCCTGGGCGCGCTCCGCCATGCTCTCGAGCCGATGCGGATCGGAGAGCGCGCTCAGGATCGCTTCGGCGAGCGATTCGGGATCGGCGCGGTCGACCAGGAAGCCGTGCCGGCCGCCGTCGACCAGCTCGGGCAGCCCGTTGCGCGCCAGCCCCATGACCGGCGTGCGCGAGACCATCGCCTCGAGATAGACCTGACCCCACGGGTCGTTGAGCATCGGCTGCACGAGCAGGGTCGATTCGCGATAGAGCCGCTGCAGCTCGTCCCACGGCAGATGGTCGCGAAACTCGATGCCGGCGGCGTCGGGCACGAAGGCGCGGCTGCGCGGATCGCCGACGATGGTCAGCACGAGATCGCTCCGACGCCGGCGGGCGATCCTGAAGGCCTCGAGCAGCAGAACGCCGCCCTTGGCCTGGAACAGGTGCTTGGCGACGAACAGCAGGCGCGGCTGCGCGAAGTCCTTGGCCTCGTGCCACGGCTGGATCGCGCCCATGCCGGAGCCGACCGCCGTCACCCTGTCGGGCGCGAGTCCGTAGTGGTCGATCAGGTTGTCGCGCACGTAGGCGCCGAACGTGAAGACATGGGCTACTCCGTCGAGCGAGCGGCGCTCTGCCTCTTCAAACGAATCGAGCGCACGTTCGGTGTACTGCGTCGCGTGGATGTGATGACGACGCGCGAGTGCCCAGGTGTGATCGCAGTAGAGATAGTGCTGCAGTCCGTCGCTGCGGTTCGGCAGCAGATCGAGCGTGCCGGTGTGCAGCACGTTGGTCGCGCGCACGCGCCCGGCCTGCTCGGCGACTTGCGCTGCGAGCGCACGTCGCGTGGTGAGACTGCGCAGTATCTGCTCGCTGCTCACCGGCCGGCCGCGGCCGGCCAGCATGTCGCGCAGGGCAATGCCGAGCCTGGCCGTCTTGCGGAGGTGCGGATGCAGTTCCTTGACCGTGACGCCCAGACGCTCGAGTCCGGACGCGACATTGGCCGGCGCGCCGGACCATGTGCGCAGCTCGCGCGGATTGCCGAACACCGAACTGATCGCAATGTGGTCGAAACGGGGTGTACGCAGGAGGCCGGGGGGAAGCGCATCCATGCGCCGCAACAAACAGTGCGTGGGGTGCGCTCGCCAGTGATCAACCTGTGGCGCGTCGAGTGACCTAAGTCCCGACAAAAGCGACACAAATTGATCACGTTCACGACTCGCCACGAGCGTCGATACTCCGGCGCATGGACGCATCGATCGACGAGCGGGCGCCGGTTGATTTGACGAGCGACGCGAATCCCACGAGCGACGCGATGCGTGCGCCGGTGTTCACCGTGCGCGAGCTCGTCTATTTCGGCTCCGAGGTGCGCGACGCCAGCACCGTGAAGCGCGTGCAGCAGTTCATCGATCACGGCTTCGCCGTCACCGTCTTCGGCTTCCATCGCACGCGCTACAACAACGACTACCAGCCGCCGTGGCCGCACGTGACGATGGGCACCACGATCGACGGCCGCTACGGTCATCGCCTGCTCGCGCTGCTCTCGGCAATTCCGAAGCTGTTCGCCCACCGTCGCCGCTTCGCGGCCGCCTCGGTGTTCTACGCGCGCAACATCGACCAGCTGCTGCTGGCCATGTTCGCGCGCCTGCTGGGCGGCAGCCGCGCGCCGGTCGTCTACGAGGTGCTCGACATCCCGCCGATCCTGATGCGCAAGGGGCTCTCGGCGACGCTGTTGCGCTGGATCGAGCGCCGCTGCCTCGACCGCGTCCGCCTGCTGGCGCTGTCGTCGCCGGCGTTCCATCGCAACTACTACGCGGCTGTGCAGCGCCATGATGGGCCGTGGTTCCTGGTCGAGAACAAGCTCCATCCTTCGATTGCGCGGATTGCCCGGCCAACACGGCGCGGGCCGGTGCGCGGCGGCCGGCCGTGGGTGGTCGGCTACTTCGGCCTGATCCGCGGCGAGGACACGTTCGCCCTGATGGCGCGGCTGGCCGAGCGGCTGCAGGGCAAGGTGCAGTTCGTGTTCCGCGGCGCGCTCACCACCGTCGACACGACCCGCTTCAGCGAGACGCTGAAGCGGCTGCCGAACATGACCTTCGGCGGTCCCTACCAGCCCCACAGCGATCTCGAGACGCTCTATCGCGAGGTCGACTTCGCCTGGGCGCTGGATCTCGAGCACACCGACCACAATTCGCGTTGGCTGATGCCCTGCCGGTTCTACGAGTCGGGGTATTTCGGCGTGCCGTGCCTGGCGGTGCGCGACTTCCAGGTCGGCTCGGTGCTGGAGCAGCACGGCATCGGCTTCACCTTCGAGCAGCCGCTCGAGGAACAGCTGGTCCGCTTCTTCGAGACGCTGGCGGTGGCCGACTACGAGCGCATCTGCGCCGAACTCGGGCGAATGCCCGACGACCTGTTCGTCGCCGGCGACGATGTGGCGAAGCTGTGCCGCCTGATCGACGGCTTCAGTTGGCCGCGATCGAGCGGTTGATCATGACGCAGTCGAACTCGATCAGCCGCAGCGAGCGGTCGCGGCTCACCGGGTAGAAGCCGGTGATGTCGAAGCCGCTGTCGC
>DATJIP010000121.1:0-28028 GCA_035493235.1 Steroidobacteraceae bacterium | reverse complement strand
CTCTCGAGTGCCGACAGGAACTTCGCGCGCGACATGTATTTGCCGCGCATGATGCCGTCGACGTCGAACACGCCGACCTTGACGTGCGAGAGATTGCGCTGCTCGACGATCGCCTTGGCATCGGCGATCGTCTTCACCTTACGTGGTTCGAGCATGATCACACCTTGGTCGTGCCGTAGCCTTCGCGCTCAGGATGGCCGTGCTGGCCGCCGCTGATCGCGAATTCTTCTTCGGGCGAAAGCACGAGCTTGTGTCGACCGATGAAGATGAAGTACAGGATGCCGAGGACGTACCACGCGAGCGCTGCGTACACGCCGTTGCGATACACGGGATCCTGCAGCTGATAGTAGAGCGTCACTATTGCGATCAGCACGGTGGCGCTCGCACCCGGAATGCCAAGCGGGCTGCGATACGGCCGCTCGATGTTCGGCATCTTCCGCCGCAGCTGGATGAACGACAGTCCCTGGAACGCGTACGAGATCATCGCGCCGAACACCGCCATGTTGAGCAGTGTGGCGCCGATCAGCGCGCCGCCTTTCTCGGCGCCGAGTGCGAACCAGACCGCCATGATGATCGCGAGACCCATCGCCGTGCCCGTGAATAACGCGAGATGCGGCGTCTTGCGCGAGCCGTGCGTCACCGACAGGATCGCCGGGTAATAGCCCGCGCGCGACAGCGAATAGATCTGCCTGCCGTAGGCGAAGATGATCGTGTGGAAACTCGCGATCAGTCCGATCACCGCGAACAGCGACAGCAGCTTCGCGTACTGATCGGAATAGATGATGCGGAAGCCGTCGAGCAGCGGCTCAGCCGAAGTCGCGAGCGAGAACGAGCCGTGCAGGCGACCTTGCTCTGGCGCGCCGATCGATGCGTTCAGCAGCATGATCATCGTTGCCGAGATGATGAGCGTGAACATGCCGAAGATCAGACCCTTCGGCATGTCGCGTTTCGGATCGACCGATTCTTCGGCAGCGAGCGGCAGCTCTTCGATCGCGAGGAACAGCCACACCGCAAACGGCAACGCCGCCAGCACGCCTTTCCATCCCATCGGCAGCAATGCGCCGCCGCCTTCGGGCAACTCGATCGGCTTGCCGTCGGGGCCGACAGCAATGTTCAACGCCCAGCGCGTGAAGTCGGCATACGGCAGCGCACTGATCCAGAACACGATCAGCACGCCGAGCGCGAGCAGCGTCACGATCACGGAAATCTTGAACGACAGCTCGACGCCCCAGTAATTGAGCGCGACGAAGACCAGATAGGCCCCGATCCACCACAGCGGTTGATATGACAGCGGCGTCTCGAAGATCTGCGTCAGATACGAGCCGATGAAGAACACGATGACCGCGGGCGTCATGATGTACTCGATGCTCTCGGCCAGCCCGGTGATGAAGCCGCCCCACGGTCCGAGCGCACTGCGCGCGAACGAATACGCGCCGCCAGTGTGCGGCAGGGCCGGCGACATTTCGGCGAGGCTGAAGATCAGGCCGAGATACATGATCGCGATGACGATCGCGGCGATGAACAGTCCGCCCCAGCCGCCGACCCCGATGCCGAAGTTCCAGCCGGAGAAGTGGCCCGAGATCACCGCGCCGACGCCGAGTGCCCACAGCGACCAGACGCGGGCATGACGTCGCAGCTTGCGGTTCTCGAAGTAATCCTTGCCGGCATTCTGGTACGTGACGCTGCCGACGGTTCTCTTGTCAGTCATGCGACTCTCCCCTTTATTTTTGCCGAGTAGAGCGTTCGAGCCCGGCCACTATAGAGGAGGGAAGCGGAGGGCGGATAGCGCCCGGCGGATAGTGCGGATGGGCTAAGCGGACTGGGCCGCGGCGGGGTCGGATGACTGTACTTCGGAAGTGATGATGCGGTTGCGGCCCAGGCATTTCGCGCGGTACAGGGCCTTGTCGGCGGCAAAGAGGAGGTCGTCGGGCGTGGCGATGGCAGGCGGGTATACCGTCGCGACGCCGCCGCTGATCGTGACGCGATCCGTCAGCGCCGAAGCGTTGTACGGAATTGCCAGCCGCCAGATGCGCCGGCGCAGGCGTTCTGCATAGAGGCCCGCGCGTCGTCCATCGACGCCCGGCAGCACGACCGCAAATTCCTCGCCGCCGTAGCGTGCTACCAGGTCGCCGCCGCGGCGGAAGGTCTCGTCGAGCGTCTGCGCGACCTTGCGCAGCACCTCATCGCCCTGCGTGTGGCCGTAGCTGTCGTTGAACAGCTTGAATTCGTCGAGATCGAGGAACACCAGCGACAGCGGTTGTCCGTCGCGGCGGGCGCGCCGCACTTCGCGCTCGAGCGCGCGATCGAAGTGGCGGCGGTTGGCGATGCCCGTGAGCGCATCGACGCCGACGAGGTGCTTGAGCCGGCGATTCGCAGTTTCCAGCGCGAAGCGCAGACGTGTCAGCTCGTCGTTGCGAGCTTCCAGTGCGTGGGTGCGTGCGATGAAGCGGCGCTGCAGATCCCGATGTGCGCCTTCGAGCTCGGCCTCGAGCTTGCGTCGCTGGTCCAGCTCGCCTTCCAACTCGCGTGCACGCCGTGCAATTCGCGCGTGCATGACCAGGATGCGGGCGACCGTGCCGACGACCGCAGCCATGAGCAGAGCAAGGATGGAGAATTCGAGCGCCGACACGGCGCAATCAAAGCACACCCGTCCCGCGTGCAGGGGGTGACTTGACGGAACGGTGCGTGCTTTCGTCACGACACAAATGATGCAAACGTAGCAATCTCCCTCAGCCTCTTGCTTGACGCCCTTGATGCGGCTGAGGAAACTGGGCCCCCATCCGATAACGACCGGCCCGCCATGAATCCCGCCGCGCCTTCCGCCTCGCAGGGCCGCTTCCGCAGCTTCGCGGACTTCTATCCTTTCTATCTATCGGAGCACCGGAATCAGATCTGCCGCCGGCTGCATTTCATCGGCACGGTGGTGGTGATCGCGTCGGTGCTGGCGGCAGCGTTCACTGGCGACGCGCGTTGGTTGGTCGGCGTGCCGGTCGCGGGCTATGGTTTTGCGTGGGTCGGTCACTTCTTCTTCGAGCACAACCGTCCCGCGACGTTCGCGCATCCCTGGTACAGCCTGGCAGGCGACCTCGTCCTGTTCCGCGACATCCTGGTCGGCCGCATCCGGTTCTGAGCCCCAAAGCATCAACATGAGCAGCTCCGGCATCGATCGCGCGTTCGAGCGACGGCTCGCCTCTCTGATCAACGCGCGCGAGCCGCGCGTCCTGCAAGGCGGCTTGAAAGGCGTCGAGAAGGAATCGCTGCGCGTCTCGCCCGATGGCCACATCGAGCAGAGCGATCACCCGCGCGAGCTCGGCTCCGCGCTCACGCATGAGCACATCACCACCGATTACTCGGAAGCGCTGATCGAGCTGGTTACGCCGGCGTTCCGCGAATCGTGGGAGCTGCTGCAGTACCTGTGCGACCTGCACCAGTTCGTCTACCGCCATCTCGGCGACGAGCTGCTGTGGGCGACGAGCATGCCGTGCATCATCGACGGCGATCCGAGCATTCCAATCGCGCGCTACGGTCGCTCGAACATCGGCCGCATGAAAGAGGTCTATCGCAACGGCCTCTCCTGGCGCTACGGCCGGATGATGCAGGCGATCTCCGGCGTGCATTACAACTATTCGTTCCCGATGCACTTCTGGCCGGTGCTGGCCGCGACGTTGCAAGCACCGCGCGATGATCAGGACTTCATCTCCTCGCAGTACTTCGGACTGTTGCGCAACTATCGCCGCTACGGTTGGCTGGTGCTGTATCTGTTCGGCAATTCGCCGGCGGTGTGCGGATCGTTCGTGCGCGGACGCGAACACTCGCTACAGACGTTCGCGCCCGGCACGCTGTATGAGCCGCACGCGACTTCGCTGCGCATGAGCGATCTCGGCTATCGCAACAAGAACCAGTCTGGCGTGCAGATCTCGGTTAACAGCCTCGAAGAATACGTGCGCGATTTGTCGGCAGCGGTGAGCACGCCGAATCCCGAGTACGAGCGCATCGGTGTGAAGGTCGATGGCGAGTATCGCCAGCTCAACACCAACCTGTTGCAGATCGAGAACGAGTATTACAGCTACATCCGCCCGAAACGCGTCGCTCGCTCCGGCGAGCGGCCGACCAATGCTCTGCAACGCGGCGGCGTGGAGTACGTCGAGTTCCGCGCTCTCGACGTCAGCGCGTTCGATCCGGTCGGTGTGAATCAGAACAAGCTGCGCTTCCTGGAGGCGTTTGCTGCGCTTTGCGTCGTGAAGCCGAGCGAGCCGATCGACGCGGCAGAGTGGCAGCAACTCGACGCGAACCATGTCCTGGTTGCGCATCGTGGCCGCGAGCCGGGTCTGCAACTGAACCGCAACGGAAGCCCGATAGAGTTGCGCGCATGGGCTCTCGAGCTTATCGATTCAATGCGCGGCATCTGCGAGATGCTCGATCACGGCGACGCGCAGCGGCCGTACGCGGCGGCGCTCGAGTTGCAGCAAGCCAAGATCGACGATCCGCGCTTGACGCCGTCGGCACGCACGCTCGAAGAGCTGCGTTCGACCGGCGAGTCGTTCGCGGACATGGCGCTGCGCATGTCCCGCGTCCACAAGGAGTACTTTCTGGACCTGTACCCGCCGAACGAACAGCGCCTGGCGGAATTCGCCGCGGAGGCGCGCGAGTCGCTGGAGCGCCAGGCCGCCGTGGAAGCTGCCGACCGCGTGACTTTCGACCAGTTTCTGGCGAATTACTTCAGATCGTAGAGTCCGGCACTGGCGCATCGTCACGACGAGGACTACTCTTGCTCCCGCTGACCGCCGCAGTGTCGCAACTGCTTGAACATAATGAGGGAATTCGCGGCCAGCGTGGGTGTCGGACGTGCAGCCGAAGGGTGAAAGCGGCGTCAGCCGCTGACTGAATCTCTGCAAACTGAGAACTGCGCACGCTTGCTGCCGCGCCGGTCCATTACGATGAATACCGTCTTCATTCCCCCCGGACAGACGAACGACAAGTCCGGTAAGCATATGAACAGCGTGTCGACCTCAATACCTGCCCACGTAATCGCTTCCGGCTCGGCAGCCAATGCCGACCATGTGAGCGAGCGCGCCACTGCACCCGCCGCGGCCCGTACCGAATCTCCTGCAGGCTGGGATGCCTATGAAGTCTGGCGCCGATTCATCAAGGACGCGCGGGACCGACGCCAGCATCAGGATTGAGTTGAGCCGGGGCCAGGCCACTCGCGGCCCGCGTCCGTCGAATGTCCGCATGCGCCACGCCGACTCGAATGGTCCAGGCGCAAGCCGTCCCGCCGGCGCCCCTCCGCAGTCTCCGCACGCGTTGCAGTTGCAGCGGGGCTTTCCGCGCCTGAGGTTTACGCCCCAGCTCGAAGCGGAATTTCGCGCCATCCATCTCACCGAGACCTTGCCGCAGGTGCGCCGCAACCTGTGGCTGGCGATCGTCTTCGTGATCGCGTTCTCCGGGTTGACGCACCTGGTGCTGGATGAGCCCGTCAATCGCACGCTCGACCTGATTCGCCTGGTGATGTTCACGCCGATCCTGTTGATCGGGCTGGTCGTCGTGTACTCGCCGCTGTACCAGCGGCTCTATCCGCTCGTGTCCCAGGTCGGCGCGCCGACCTTCGGTATCGGTGTGACCGTACTCGCGGTGATCGCTGCCTCGCATGGCGTGAGCTTGATCGCCACCGTCGTGCTCGTGTCGATCTACATCTTCTTCATGCTCGGCATGACGTTCTACTCGGCGCTCGGCTCCTCGCTGCTGGTGTTCGCCTCGTACTTCATCAGTGCTGCGGCGTACGGCCTGGCGGCGTCGGTGCAGGTGATCGACGGCGGGGTGCTGATCTTCACCAACGTGATCGGTGCGATGGTTTGTTACACGCTGGAGCGCGCGACTCGCACCAACTACCTCGAAGAGCGGCTGCTGATCGAGACCGCGAGCCGCGACGGCCTGACCGGCATCCACAACCGCCGGCTGTTCGACGAGCACGTCGACCGCATCTGGCCGCAGGCGACCCGCGACCGCGCATCGCTGGGGCTGCTGCTGATCGATATCGATCACTTCAAGGCTTACAACGACTACTACGGCCACCAGGCCGGCGACGAATGTCTGCGGCAGGTCGCCTGGTGCCTGAGTCGCTGCTCGCGCCGGCCGCTGGACATCACCGCGCGCTACGGCGGCGAGGAATTCGCGATCGTGCTGTACGAAGCGGATCGCAGCCACGTCGAAGACGCGGCGCGACGCATCCAGGCGGAAATCGAATCGCTCAACATCGTGCACGCGGCCTCGCCGGCGACGATCAAGCGGCTCACGGTCAGCATCGGCGCGGCGTGCATCATGCCGAAGGCCGGCCGCACGCATTACGGCTTCATCCAGCTCGCCGACGAAGCGCTCTACGACGCGAAGGAACGCGGCCGCAACTGCGTCGTGATCATGGACAAGGAATACGAGCAGCTCAGCACCGGCGCTTTCCGCGGCGGCAACGCACCGCTGCCGCCGCCGCTCGACGTCGTCAGCCGGGCGTAACCGGACATTCCTGCCATCGATCGGCCCATCGCGAATTGCGATGGGCGCGGACGGTAATGAGGAATCTCCGCTTGCTATGCTCCGGGCATGCCCGAGCGCATCCGCAGTCTGCTAGTCGCCAATCGCGGCGAGATCGCCATTCGCGTGATGCGTGCCGCGACCGAGCTCGGCATCCGCACGGTCGCGATCTACTCGCAGGAGGATCGCTTCTCGCTGCACCGGATGAAGGCTGACGAGAGCTACCTCGTCGGCGCCGGGCGCACGCCGGTCGATGCTTACCTCGATATCGCCGACATCGTGCGCATCGCGCAGGCCGCGCAGGTCGATGCGATCCATCCCGGGTATGGTTTTCTCTCCGAGAATCCGGCGTTCGCCGAAGCCTGCGCCGAGGCGGGTCTGATCTTCGTCGGGCCGACGCCGCAGATCATGCGTCGGCTGGGCAACAAGGTCAGCGCGCGCGAGCTGGCAGTCTCCGCGGGCGTGCCGGTCATGCCGGCGACGCCGCCGTTGCCGCGCGACGATGCTGAGTCAGCGCGACTTGCAGCGGCCGTCGGTTATCCCGTGATGCTCAAAGCGAGCTGGGGCGGCGGCGGGCGCGGCATGCGTGTCGTCGCGAGCGAGTCCGAGCTGGCCGAGAAAGTCGCGGCCGCGCGGCGCGAGGCGAAGGCGGCGTTCGGTAATGACGAGGTCTATCTCGAAAAGCTCGTGGTGCACGCGCGGCACATCGAAGTGCAGTTGCTGGGCGATGCGCAAGGCAACCTCGTGCACCTGTTCGAGCGCGACTGCACGGTGCAGCGGCGCAATCAGAAGGTCGTCGAGCGCGCGCCGGCGACGTTCTTCGACGAGCGGCAGCGCAGCGACTTGTGCGAGCAGGCGCTGAAGATCGGCCGCGCCGTTCGGTATCTGAATGCCGGCACGGTGGAGTTCCTGCAGGACGCCGACTCCGGCAAGTTCTATTTCATCGAAGTGAATCCGCGTGTGCAGGTCGAGCACACGGTGACCGAAGCCGTCACCGGCATCGACATCGTGCGGGCGCAGATTCGCATCGCCGAAGGCTGGTCGATCGGTTCGACCGAGAGCGGCGTGCCGCTGCAGGAGAACATCCGGCTCAACGGCTACGCCATGCAATGCCGCGTGACTTCGGAGGATCCGGAGAACAACTTCATTCCGGACTACGGCCGCATCTCCGCGTACCGCAGCCCGGCCGGCTTCGGCATCCGCCTCGACGCGGGCACGGCGTACTCCGGCGCGATCATTACGCCTTCATACGATTCGCTGCTGGTGAAAGTGACGGCCTGGGCGCCGACGCCGCAGGACACGATCGCGCGCATGCACCGCGCGTTGTGGGAGTTCCGCGTTCGCGGCGTCGCCACCAATCTGCGGTTTCTCGATCAGCTCATCACGCATCCGCGCTTCGCGAATGCGGACTACACCACCAAGTTCATCGACGAGACGCCGGAGCTGTTCCGCTTCCCGCGCAAGCGCGACCGCGCGACGCGGCTGCTGAACTTCATCGGCGAGGTCATCGTCAACGGCAACGTCGAAGTGAAGGGTCGGGCACGCCCGGCGCGACTGGCGAATCCGAAGCTGCCGAAGCTCGAGCTCGCGCCGCCCGCGCCCGGCACTAAGCAGAAGCTCGACGAGCTCGGTCCCGAGCGCTTTGCCGCGTGGATGCTGGAGCAGGAGCGTGTGCTGCTCACGGATACGACGATGCGCGATGCGCATCAGTCGCTGCTCGCAACGCGCTTCCGCACGCACGATCTCGCAGCGATCGCGCCGTATTACTCGAGCCTCGTGCCGAACCTGTTCTCGGTCGAGTGCTGGGGCGGCGCGACGTTCGACGTCGCGATGCGCTTTCTCAACGAATGTCCGTGGCAGCGTCTGCACGAGCTCCGCACGGCAATGCCGAACTTGCTGCTGCAAATGCTGCTGCGCTCGGCGAACGCCGTTGGCTACACGAACTATCCCGATAACGTCGTGCGCTACTTCGTCGATCAAGCCGCGCGCGGCGGCATCGATCTGTTCCGCATCTTCGACTCGCTCAACTGGGTCGAGAACATGCGCGTCGCGATCGACGCCGTGCGTGAGTCGGGCAAGCTGTGCGAGGCGGCGATCTGCTACACCGGCAATCTCACCGATCCGCGCCAGACGAAGTACGACCTGAAGTACTACGTCGCGCTCGCGCGCGACTTGAAGTGTGCGGGCGCGCACATTCTCGGGATCAAGGACATGGCTGGCCTCTGCCAGCCGCGCGCGGCTTTCACGCTGGTGAAAGCGTTGAAGGAAGAAACCGGGCTGCCGATTCATTTCCACACGCATGACACCAGCGGCATCGCCGCAGCCAGCGTGCTCGCGGCGATCGAAGCAGGTGCCGACGCAGTCGACGGCGCGATCGATGCGATGAGCGGACTGACATCGCAACCGAACCTCGGCTCCATCGTCGAAGCGCTCCGCCACAGTCCGCGCGACAGCGGCGTGAGCGCCGAGAGTCTGCGCATTCTGTCGGGCTACTGGGAACAGGTGCGGCACTGCTACGCCGCGTTCGAGAGCGATCTGCGTTCCGGCGCGTCGGAGGTGTACGTGCACGGCATGCCCGGCGGCCAGTTCACGAACCTGCGCGAGCAGGCACGCTCGCTCGGCATCGACGACACGCGCTGGCCGGAAGTGGCGCGCGCGTACGCGCAGGTGAACGAGATGTTCGGCGACATCATCAAGGTGACGCCGACCTCGAAGGTCGTCGGCGACCTGGCGTTGCTGATGGTGACGAGCGGGCTCGCGCCCGAGCAGGTGCTCGACCCGCACACGCAGATCGCGTTTCCGGAATCAGTGGTCTCGCTGTTCCGCGGCGATCTCGGTCAGCCGTACGGCGGTTTTCCGCCGGCGCTGCAGAAGAAGGTGCTGAAAGGCGCGCAGCCGTTGAAGGTGCGGCCGGGCGAGGTGCTGCCGCCGATCG
The DNA here is from genome assembly GCA_035493235.1 of Steroidobacteraceae bacterium. Classification (GTDB taxonomy): domain Bacteria; phylum Pseudomonadota; class Gammaproteobacteria; order Steroidobacterales; family Steroidobacteraceae; genus Steroidobacter. Next base: position 18,568 of record DATJIP010000121.1, on the reverse strand, counting down.
ATCTGGCACAGGCGCGCGCCGAGCTCCATCGCAAGACGTGGCGAGAAGTCACCGACGAGGAGTTCGCGTCCTATTTAATGTATCCGAAGGTGTTCCTCGACTACATGCAGGCGCGACAGAACTACGGCCAGGTCACCGTGCTGCCGACGCCGATGTTCTTCTACGGCCTCGAGCCCGGCGACGAAGTCAGCGTCGACATCGAGCGCGGCAAGACGCTGATCGTGCGCTTCGTCGCGGTCAGCGACGGGTTGGAAGACGGCTCGCGAACGGTGTTCTTCGAGCTGAACGGGCAGCCACGGTCGGTGAAGGTGCCGGATCGCAGTCACGTTGCGTTGAAGCCGCCGCGGCGCAAGGCGGATCCGACGAATCAGAATCACGTCGCGGCGCCGATGCCGGGCACCGTCGTCACCGTGCCGGTCGCGCAGGGTGGGCGCGTGACGCGCGGTGATGTGTTAGTGACGATCGAAGCGATGAAGATGGAGACGACGGTCAGGGCGGACCACGATGGAACGGTCGCAGAAGTCGCGACGCATGCGGGAGAGAAGGTGGATTCGAAGGATCTGTTGGTGGTTCTGGCGTAGGAGTCACACCGCGTCCAACCCAATCGGCGAGCCGAGTGCGTGGCCTTGAGCGTAGTCGACACCCATCTGCCTCAGCCGCTCCAGCACCGCGGTGCTCTCCACTGACTCGGCGACGACCTTCTTGCCCATCACATGGCCGATGTCGGTGATCGAGCGCACCATCTCGTGGTCGACGGGATCGTGCACGATGTTGCCGACGAACAGGCCATCGATCTTCAGCCAGTCGACGGTCAGTGCCTTGAGATAGGCGAATGACGAGACGCCGCTACCGAAATCGTCGAGGCTGAACGCGCAACCGAGCCGGCGCAGCTCGGCGATCAGTTGATTGGCGCGCGTCAGGTTGCCGATCGCTGCGGTCTCGGTGATCTCGAACCCGATCTTCACCGGCTGCACGCGCGTCTCGTCGAGCATGGCGCGGATGAAATCGTGCAGCTGCGGGTCGCTGAGGGAATCTCCCGACAGATTCACGTAGACGCGCCCGATCCGCTGAGTCGTCGCCGGATTCGCGGCCAGCCAGTGCAAGGCGTTCGAGATCACCCAACGATCCACACGCTGCGTGAGGTTGTAGCGCTCGACGGCCGGCAGGAATGCCCCCGGCGGCACGACGCTGCCATCCAGCTCGCGCATGCGCAGAAGCAACTCGTACGAGCGCGGCGCAGTCGGCTGCGTGCCGGCTTCCAGGATCGGCACGATCGGTTGCGCCTCGAGGAAGAACCGATTCTCGTTCAGCGCGCGTTTGACGCGCGCCACCCATTGCATCTCGCCGTGCCGCTGCGCGACGACGGTATCGTCTTCCTGGTAGACGTGAACGCGATTGCGGCCCTCGTCTTTCGCGGCATAGCACGCCGCATCGGCAGCTTGCAGCACCTGCGTGATCCGTCGGAAGTTGCTGCTCAACGGCACGACGCCGATGCTGGCGCCGACGGTGAACGTGCTCGCCCCCCATACGAATTGATATTGCTCCACTGCTCTGAGCAGCGCGTTGGCGATGCCGACCGCGTCGGCCATCGAGCAATCGTGCAACAGCAGCCCGAACTCGTCGCCGCCCAGCCGCGCCAGTGCGTCGTTGCTGCGCACCCGGTTTTGCAGGAGGTGCGCGAGTTGTCGGATCAATTCGTCGCCGGCGACGTGACCGCAGGTGTCGTTGATGATCTTGAATTGATCGAGGTCCAGGTAGCAGACCGCGTGGCTGGTGCCGGTCGCCTGTGCGGCATCGAGCGCCCGTTGCAGGCGCATCTCGAACTCGCGCCGGTTGATCAGGCCGGAGAGCGCGTCGTGGCTCGCCTCGTAAGAGAGTTGCCGCGACAACTCGTGCGCTTCGGTGATGTCGGTCAGCGTGCCTTCGTAATAGAGGATGTTTCCCTGCTCGTCGCGCACCGCGCGCGAGTTTTCCAGCACCACGATCTTGCGGCCGTCCTTGCGACGGAGCACGAGCTCGGCGTTGCGGATCTCGCCGGCCGCCGCCATGTTGCGCAACCAGTTGGCGCGGTCCTCGGCGTGTACGTATAAATCCTCACCGATGCTCAGCTCGAGCAGCTCGTCCTCGGACGCGTAGCCGAGCAAGCGCACCAGCGCGGGGTTTGCTGCCATGAATTTTCCGTCCGGCGTCGTCTGGAACACGCCGGCCACGACATTCTCGTACAGCTCGCGATAGCGACTCTCCGAAGCCTTCAGCGCCAGCATCGTGTGCGTGCGCTCGGTCGCGTACTGCAGCGCCTTGGCGAGCAACGTGCTGATGACCTGTTGCTTGACCAGGAAATCCAGCGCGCCGCGCGCGACGGCCTCGGTGCCGATGTCCTCATCCCCTTGGCTAACGAGAACGATGATCGGTTGCAATCCCGCCTTGGGCTGCAGGCGCAGAAACGTCGTCAACCCGATGCTGTCGGGCAGGGTGAGGTCGAGCAGGATGACGTCGAAGCTCCGCTGCTTGAGCTGTGCGAGCCCCTCGGCGAGGCTGCGCGCGATTTCCAGCATGAAGGGCTGGTCGCGCACGAGCGCCAGCTCTTCACGGAACAGGCGCTCGTCGTCCGTGCTCGCGTCAATCAGGAGAACTGTTGAGTTCGCCATGCGGGCGGGGAGTATAAGGCCGCTGAAGCTGCGGTTAGAATCTTGCCGCATGACCCTACTGCGAGTAGCGGAGCTTCAGGAGGAGCGGGCGCATCGCCTGGAGCGGGAATTCCAGGCCGTACTCGATGCGGCAGTGGACGCGGTTGTGCTGTTCGACCACGAGGGGCGGGTCGAGCTGCTCAATCACGCCGGCGAGCGGATGTTCGGCTACAACGAGCAGGAGGTCATCGGGCTGAAGGTGAACATCCTGCTGCCCGAGCCGTACCGCTCGCAGCACGAAGACTATCTGCGCCATTACATCGAGGCCGGCGAGCCGCGCATCATCGGCATCGGTCGCGAGCTGATCGCCAAGCGGCGCGACGGCAGCGAGTTCTCCGCCGAGCTGGCGGTCGGCCGTGTACAAGGTACCGATCCGCCGCGCTTCGTCGGCTTCATTCGCGACATCACGGTGCGCCGCAACGCAGAGGAAGCGCTGCGCCGGAGTGAGGCGCAGCTGACGATCGCGCAGGAGATCGCCAATCTCGGCAATTACGTCGTGCACTTCGACGGCAAATACGAGGATTATTGGTCGCCGCATCTGTACCGCGTGCTCGGCCGCCGCTACGGCGAGCCGTACATCGCGGTGTACGAATACTTAGAACCCATGGTCCACCCGGCGGACCGTGCGCGCTGGCAGCAGGCGCACGCCGAGCTGGATGCGACCGGACGACAGATGGACATCGAGTATCGCGTGATTCATCCCGACGGCTCGTTGCGCTACGTGCATCACCTGGCGCAGACGACGCGCGCCGCGGATGGACGCCCGCTGCGCCAGGTCGGCACGCTGCACGACATCACCGATCGCCGCCACGCCGAGGACGAAGCGCGGCAGATGCAGGATCGCATCGCGCACTTCGGCCGCATCTCGACGATGGGCGAGATGGCAGCGGGCATCGCGCACGAGGTCAATCAGCCGCTGACTGCCATCGCGACGTACGCGCAGGCGTGTCAGCGCTTGATGGCGCAAGCGGACACGAGCAACGAGGAGATCGAAACCGCGCTCCATCACATCGGCGCGCAGGCGCTGCGCGCGGGCGAAGTGATCCGCCGCTTGCGCACGTTCGTCAAGAATCGCGAGGTGCGGCGCGAGCTGGTCGAAGCGAACCGGCTGCTCGAAGACGTGCTCACGCTCGCGCAGACCGACGCGCGTCACAACGGCGTGCGCATGCTGCTAGAGGCGGCTCCGCAGGCGCCGTTGGTGCAGGCGGACGCGGTGCAGATTCAGCAGGTCGTGCTCAACCTGGTACGCAACAGCATCGATGCGATGGTCGAAGTGCCTGAAGCAAGACGCGAGATCGTGCTGCGCACGCTCGTCGACAGCGAGGGCGACGTCGAGTTCATGGTCGCGGATCGCGGCATCGGTGTGGACGCCACGACGATGGCGGAGCTGTTCAATCCATTCTTCACCACCAAGCCCGGCGGCACCGGTCTCGGGCTGTCGATCAGCCGCTCGATCGTGCGCGCGCACGGCGGCAAGTTGTGGTGCGGCGCCAATCCTGGGGGCGGTGCGCGTTTCTTCTTTACGTTGCCGGCAGTTCCGGCGTCAGCAGGGAGTTGATAAATGAGGGGACCTTCCAACCTTGCGCGGCCGACCATCTTCGTGGTGGACGACGATGCCGCAGTCCGCGACGCGCTCAAGCTGTTGCTGCGCTCGGTCGGGCACGCGGTGGAGACGTTCGGCTCCGCGCAGGAGTTTCTCGACGCGTACGGCGAGGATCGTGCGGGCTGCCTGGTGCTCGACATCCGCATGCCGGGCATGTCGGGGCTGGAGCTGCAGCAGAAGCTCAACGAGAAGCACTCGATCCTGCCGATCATCTTCATCACCGGCCACGGCGACGTGCCGATGGCAGTGGAAGCGATGCAGGCGGGCGCAGTCGATTTCATTCAAAAGCCATTTCGGGATCAGGACCTGATCGACCGCATCAACCAGGCGCTGGAGAAAGACAGCAGCAATCGCGCTGCGCTCGGCGAACGCAACGACATTCGCCGCCGCCTGGAAACCCTGACGCCGCGCGAGCGCGAGGTGCTCGATCTCGTGGTGCACGGCAAGGCGAACAAAGTGATCGCCGGCGATCTCAAGCTGAGTCAGCGCACCGTGGAGATTCATCGCGCGCGCGTGATGGAAAAGATGCAGGCGTCTTCGCTCGCACATCTGGTGCGCATGGTGCTCGAAGTCGGACAGGCGTGAAGGAAAGATTCTTGCTGCAATTTCTTACGTTCTGGCGCACCTGCACGCTTCGCATGCAGTGCAAATCTTAAGTACAAGTCCGACTTCTAGCCGTGGGCCGGTGGACGAAAGATGAAGTCCTATGCGACCACGGCCCACCGGTGAGTCCACCGCCCCCAATCCTCCCTGCGGCTCGGGCTTTCCTTGTACAGTGGCCGTGGCCGCTTTTTTCTTCAGCGTCGTCGCGCCGTGCAAATCCATCGTCCCATCGTCGCAGTGATCGAAGCCGATGAAGCCGCCCGCCGCTTGCTGCGCTCGCTGCTCAGTTCTCTCGACGCCGAAATCCAGGATTACGACAGCGCCGAAAGTTATCTCGCGGGCGCGCACGACACACTCGGCTGTGTGATCACCGACGTGTGGCTGCCCGGCATGTCGGGGCTCGAGCTGTTGCGACGCTTGCGTTCAGAGGAGACCTCGCCGCCGGTGATCGTGCTCGGAGAAGAGACCGACGTGCGCGCGGCGGTAGATGCGATGCGGGAAGGGGCGGCGGATTTCATCGAGAAGCAGCACATGGACCTGGCGATTCCGCGCCGGGTTGCGTATCTGCTGGATCGAACGCATTAGCCCGATTCGGAATTCCACTCGCTTCTCGGGTCGAACGGCAGATCGCGCTGCATCTCTTCATAGAGCTCTTTGGCGCGCGGCGTATCCGCCGGCGGCTGCACGATCTTCAACACCACGTACTGATCGCCGACGGTCGCGCCGGGCAGGCCGCGACCTTTGAGGCGCATCTTCTGTCCCGCGCGTGCGTTGGGCGGAATGCGCAGATCCACCGGACCGGCGAGCGTCGGCGTCTGCACCGTTGCGCCGAGCGCGGCTTCCCACGGTGCGATCGGCAGCGTCAGCGTCAAGTCGCGGCCTTCGACGGTGAACAGGCGGTGCGGGCGGAAACCAATTTCCAAATACAGATCACCCGCCGGCCCGCCGCCGATGCCGGGACTGCCCTGGCCGGCGAGACGAATGCGCTGACCTTCGATCACGCCTGCCGGGATCGTCACCTTGAGCGTGCGCGGCTGCACGGTCACATGACCGTCGTCGCCGAGCTGCGGAGTCTTGAGCTCGATCGTGTGCGCGCCGCCGCCGAACGCATCTTCCAGATCGATCTGAATCTTCGCGACGTGATCCTCGCCGGGCGAGGCGAAGCCGCCGCGGCCGCGGCCGCCCCCCTGGCTGAACGAGCCGCGCTGGCCGAACGGGCTGCGCTGTCCGAACAGCGAGGCGAAGAAATCGCTGAAGTCGCTTTCGCCGGCGCCGCCGCCACCGCCGAATGAGGACGTCGAGAACTCGAAGTCGCGGCCCCAGTCGGGCGGCGGACGAAATTCCTGACCGGCGCGCCAGTTCGAGCCGAGCTGATCGTAGGCAGAGCGGCGCTGCGGATCCTTCAGGACCTCGTACGCTTCCTGCACTTCCTTGAATTTGTCCTCGGCATTCGCTTCCTTGCTGACATCCGGGTGAAATTTACGCGCGAGGCGCCGATACGAGCGCTTGATCTCGTCCTGGCTCGCGTCGCGAGCCACGCCCATGATTTGGTAGTAGTCCTTGTAAGTAGCCACGTGCACTCTCGGGCCTGCGGGAGCCGCAAGCATGGAGGGCTACATGGCGACAGTCGAGCGGCTTTCAAGCACCGCGCCGGCGGGCGCGATGCAGGGGAGCCAATGCGAGGAGCAGCAGGAAGCCGATCGATCCACCACCACCGCCGCCGCCGCTGCCACCACCGCCGCCACTCGACGTTGGCGGCGCGTTCGCGAGCACGGCTGAGCTGCTGACGGCAACGACCAGGTCGGCTGTGTCGTTGGCGTTGTTGGTATCGAAGTAATCGCCCGAGACGGTGGCGTGCAATTCCGCGCTTCCTTCAGCGGCTGCCATCAAGGAGATGGAGCCACTCGCGGTCGAGCCCGCGCCGAGCGGCGTGAGCGTGCATTCGATGCGCGCAGCGTCGCTGGTACAGGTGCCGTTTGCCAGAGACGCGCTGCCGATGGTCGCGCCCGCGGGGAGATCGATTCTCACGGTGACAGTGCCGGCGTTGTCCGTCGCAACGTTCGCGATGTCGAAGCCGACCGTGAAACGCTCGTTCGCGGTCGCGCTGGTCGGCCCGTGCAGGCGGACCAAGACGTCGGCCGGCGCTTCGACCAGGATCGTGCCCGAGCCGTCGTTGTCGCTGCGATCGAGGTCGTGATCAGCGGTCACGTGCGCGGCGACGCTGTGCGCGCCGGCAGAGTTTCCATCCAGCTCCAGCTCGATCGCGCGCACGCTGCCGCCGGCGATGTCGCCGAGGTCGCATTCGACCGCGCCGCCGCCGCTGATGCACGAGCCGCCGACGACGCTCGCATCGATGATCGCGAGGCTGGGCGGCAGCGTCAGCTCAGCATGCACACTGCGCGAATCCAGTCCGCCGACGTTGGTGATCGGCAGCTGCCACTTGAACGACGCGCCCAACTGCCGGCGCGCGACACCCAGGTTGCTGGCGATGCGCACGTTGGCAGGCGGCAGATTCGTGATGCAGCTTGCGTGCTGCGTGCGCTGGCGCATGCGGGTCAGGCTGCAGGGCGAGAAGTCGTCGGTGCCGCTGACAACCGGCGCCATGAGGAAGCCGGAGGAGGGCGTGTTCGGGCAGCTGCCCTGCGAATCGCCGTCGTGGTCGGCGCCGAAGTTGTGACCCATCTCGTGCGCGGCGACCAGCGAGTCCAGCCAGACGTTGCGCGATTCGGTGAGGCCGACGGCGTTCTGGCTGTCGCACACCGAGTCGAGGTACGCGATGCCGATCGTGGTGCCGTCGAGATCGCGGCTGGTGAACAGGTGCGTCAGGCCCTGTGAGCTCAGCTCGGGCGTGCGCTTACGCAGCAGTGCGAGCTCACGCAGCAACGTATTGGGAACAGTGGCGTCGGAGAGCTGATCGCTGGCGGCATCGGGCACCGACACCGACGCGACGTGAATCTGGATCGCGAGCTGCGAGCTGAAGATGCCGTCGACGTTGTTGAGTCGCGTCAGGATCGCATCGCGCGCTTCCTGGTCGCTGCCGTAACGCGCGCGGAAATTCGCATCGCTCAACGCCGAGACCTCGAGCCGGCGCGCCGCGCCGATGGCCTGCATTGCCACCGTAGAATTCTTCAGCTCGCTGCTGAGCGCAGCGAACGCGTCGCTGCCTTTGGTCGCTGAGCTTTCGGAGCCGCACGCGGCCGCGCCCGGATCGATCGTCACGTCGGCGAGGCGGAACATGATCGTCTGCGGCGCGTCCGCTGCCGGCGGCTGCGCCAGAGCATCGCGGACCTCGGCCGTCGGCTCGATCGCGTAGAGCTGCGTGCCGTCCCACATCATCCCGTGCACGACAGCGCCGTTCGTTGCGAGCCGCACCCACGATCCGGCGATGCCGTCGATCGCGCCGGAGTACAGCTCGAGCTGCGAATGCGCGGGCTTGCTCATCATGAGACGGTCGTTCGAGCCGAGCGAGATGTCGAAGCGACGGCCGAACGCATCGAAGCGCAACTGCTGCATGGAGCTGCCGCCGGCCTTACGCTGAGCGGAGCTCGGCGCGGCGGGCAGGGCACGCAAGGGTTCGAAATAAGTAATGCGGCCCGTACGGGCGTCATCGTTCGCAGCCGCCACGGACGGCGCGAGTGCCGCGACCGCGACAGCCCACATCCCGGCGCGCACCGCGCCGGCGACCTTGCGAACAGACATGCTTCCTCCCCAGGAAACGTGCGCCCTTTTTGTCATAGGCGCGGCCCGCCCACAAGGAACGAAAGCATCCTTTACAGACTTTCGCGAAGCAGTTCCGCGAGTGTCGGAATTCTTTGCAACTTGTTATGACACTGGCTTCGATTTAAACAGATGTTTAATATCCGGCTTGAGGAGCCGAATGAGTACTGGTCCACATCTTTCGCGACGAAGGCGCCAGCGGCCGCGCAGCCCCGGGCGGCCGCCGGTCGACGCCGACAGCGACGTGCGCAGCGCCTTGCTGGAGGCGGCCAGCAAGCTGTTCCTGAAGCACGGCTTCGATCGCGCGACCGCGCGGCAGATTGCTGTCGCGGCCGGCACGACACCCGCGATGATTCATTACTACTTCGGCAACAAACTCGGCCTGTTCCGCGCGATGCTCGAGCGCGCGATCGGCCCGGTGCGCGAGCTGATTGCCAGATCCCTGCAGGCCGGCGCCGTCGATCCGTCGGTGCTGATCCGCGTGCACATGCAAACCGCTGCCGCGAATCCCTGGATCGCCACGCTCATCGTCAATGAAGTGCTGTCGGAGAAAGGGCGCTTTCGCAGCACGTTCATTCGCGACGTGGCGGGCCGGCAGGCACCGCTCGTCATCGAGTTGCTGCAGCGAGCGCGCGCGAGCGGCAGCGTCCGCGCGGATCTCGACGTACGTCTCGCGGCTTTATCGCTGCTGTCGCTGTGCATGTTTCCGTTCCTGGCGCGTCACGTGGCCGGCCCGGTGCTCGGCCTGAAGTTCGACGAGGACGAGATCGAGCGTCTCATCGCACACACTGCGCGGTTGTTCGCTGTCGGCACGACGCCGGCAGGGCGTGCGACGCGTTCGGAGCACTGAGCAATGAAGTTACGAGCTGCTCTCATATTCTCTTGCAGTGTCGTGGTTCTCACGGCGTGCGGCGATGGTGCTTACAAGGGACAGATCCTCGGCACGCTGGAGCGCGATCGGCTGGAGCTGGTGGCGGAGTCGAACGAGCCGATCGTCGAGATCATGGTGCGCGAAGGCGACGCCGTGCCTGCCGGCGCAACGTTGCTGCGCCAGGAGCTGGGTGCGATGCAGGCGCGTCTCGATCAGGCGGTTGCGGCACGCAACGTTGCGGAGCGTCGGCTCGCCGAGCTGGTCAAGGGTCCGCGTGCGCAGGAAATCACCGAGGCGCGAGCCGCGCTGGAATCCGCGCGCAGCACGCTCGACACGGAAACGAAGGAGTACGAGCGTGGACTGGACCTCGTGGCTCATAAGCTCGTGAGTCAGTCCGTGTTGGAGCAGCAGCGAGCAACGCGCGACAGCGCCGTTGCAGCCGAAAAGCAGGCCACTGCGCGTCTGCACCTGCTGCTCGAAGGTACACGCAGTGAAGAGCTTCAGCAGGCCGACGCGACACTCAAGCAAGCGGAGGCAGCACTGGCCGAGTTGCAAACGAGCGCCGCTCGCTATGTGATCAAAGCGCCGCGGCCGGGCCGCGTGGAAGCCATTCCGTACAAGCTCGGCGAGCGGCCGGCTCCGGGCACGCCGCTGATCGTGATGCTCGCGGACGGTAAGCCGTACGCGCGTGTGTACGTTCCCGAACCGCTGCGTACGCAATTCCTGCCGGGCACGCGCGCTCGCGTCCGCGTTGACGGCCGCGCCGAAGACTTGAGCGGCGTCGTGCGCTTCGTCTCCGCGGAGGCAGCGTTTACGCCGTACTACGCCTTGACCCAGGCCGATCGCTCGCGGCTCTCTTATCTGACCCTGATCGATCTGGACGAGAGCGCCGCTGCCAATATCCCGACCGGCATGCCGGTGCAGGTGGAGCTCGTCAACGGCAAACAATGAGCACGCACGCGCCCAACGGCCCGGCCATCAGCGCCCGCAATCTCACGCGGCGTTTCGGCAAGCTCGTCGCCGTCGATCACGTGAGTCTCGATATTCCGCGCGCGTCGATCTACGGCTTCCTCGGGCCGAACGGCTCGGGCAAGTCGACCATGATCCGCATGCTGTGCGGGCTGCTGCGTCCGAGCGAAGGCGAGTGCACGGTGCTCGGCCATCCGGTGCCACGCGACGCCGAGGCGCTGCGCACGAAGATCGGCTACATGACCCAGCGTTTCTCGCTGTGGGAAGACCTTACGGTGCTGGAGAACCTGGATTTCATGGGGCGCATCTTCGGCCTCGACGGCAAGCTGCGCGCCGCGCGCATCGACGAGCGGCTGCACCAATACAATCTCGACGATCGGCGTGGGCAACGCGCGGGAACGATGAGCGGCGGTCAGAAACAGCGGCTCGCGCTCGCGGCCGCGACGCTGCACGAGCCCGAGCTGCTGCTGCTGGACGAGCCGACCAGCGCGGTCGACCCGCAGAGCCGGCGCGACTTCTGGGAAAGCCTGTTCGAGCTCGTCGATCGCGGCACGACGATCCTGGTCTCGACGCATTACATGGACGAGGCAGAGCGATGCCACGGCCTCGCGATCCTCGACCGCGGGCGCCTCGCGGCAGAGGGCTCGCCGCGCCAGCTCATGGACTCCATCGACGCCGTCGTGATCGAGATCGAAGCGGACGACGTGCGCGGCGCACGACGCGCGCTCGATGGTCAGGAGTACGTAAAGAGCGTGGCGCAGCTCGGCAATCGACTGCACGCGCTGCTCGATCCCCAGCGTAGCGATCCGGAAGCGAGCATCCGCACATTGCTCGAAAAGCAGGGCGTAGCGGGCAAAGTCGAGCGCGTGCGGGCGAGCCTCGAAGACGTGTTCGTTGCCGCCACGGGCTTCAACGCCGACGAAGAGAGCTCATCGAAGCAGGCGGTCGCATAGTCATGTCACGCATCTTCGCCATTGCCTCCAAGGAAATCCGCCAGCTCCGCCGCGACCGGCTGACGTTCGGCATGATCGTCGGCATCCCGGTGATGCAGATGCTGCTGTTCGGCTACGCAATCAACTTCGACGTGCGCGGTCTCAGTGCCGGCGTGGTCGACGAGGCGCGAACCTCGATGTCGCGCGCGCTCGTCGCGGATATGCAAGCGAGCGGCGTGGTGAAAGTAACCGAGTACGCACCCTCCATCGGCGATCTGCGGCGCAGCCTGCGTTCCGGCGACGTGTCGATCGGCGTCTACATTCCCGCTGACTTCGAGCGCCGCCGCCTGATCGGCGACCGGCCGCTGGCGCAATTGCTCGTCGATGGCAGCGAGCCGACGATCGAGAATATCGCGCGTGCATTCGTGGCCATGCCGCTGCCCAAGCGCGACGGCGTTTATGGCGCCAGCGCGCGGCAAGTGTTCGAGGTCCGCACCGAGTACAACCCCGAGAAGCGCACTGCCGTGCAGGTCGTGCCCGCGCTCATCGGCGTCATTCTGACGATGACCATGACGATGTTCACCGCGGTGGCGATCGTGCGCGAGCGCGAGCGCGGCAACCTCGAGCTGCTGATAACGACGCCGGCCAGTTCCCTGGAGCTGATGCTCGGCAAGCTGATCCCGTACGTGTTCATCGGCCTGATCCAGACCACGCTGGTCCTGCTGCTAGGCGTGCTGCTGTTCCACGTGCCGATCAACGGCAACCTGTTCGCCTTCTACCTCGCGGCATTGCTGTTCATTGCGGCCACGCTGACGCTCGGGTTGATCGCCTCGACGATCGCGGAGACGCAGATGCAGGCGTTCCAGATGTCGGTCTTCGTGCTGCTGCCTTCGATCCTGCTGTCGGGCTTCATCTTTCCGTTCGACGGCATGCCGCAGGTCGCCCGCTGGATCGCGCAGCTGCTGCCGCTGACGCATTTCGTGGAGCTGGTGCGCGGGATCGTATTGCGCGGCGCCGGGCTGGCGGAGCTGCAGGTCCCGATCTATAAGCTGCTCGCTTTCACGGCAGTCGCGCTGACGGTGGTGACTCTGCGTTTCCACAAGTCGCTCGACTGAACGCCGCCTGCCGGCGCACCAAACACGCGCGCTGTCGCCGCGCGCTCGCGCTAAACTGGTGCACCGTTCGTGACCAGTCGCTGGCCGTCAGTCACTTCCGGGCCGGCACAGAACGTGCATTTGCGGTTCGAGGCATTCGAGACAGGAGCCACGGGGAATGAAACTCATCAGCGCAATCATCAAACCCTTCAAACTCGACGACGTGCGTGCCGCCCTGTCGGAAATCGGCGTTTCCGGAATGACCGTCACCGAGGTCAAGGGCTTCGGCCGGCAGCGCGGTCACACCGAGCTGTATCGCGGCGCCGAGTACGTGGTGGACTTCGTGCCGAAGACCCGCATCGAGGTCGCGGTCAAGGACACGCTGGTCGACCAGGTCGTGGAGGCGATCATCGGCGCGGCGAAGACCGGCAAGGTCGGCGACGGCAAGATCTTCATCACCGAGCTGGAGCGCGTACTGCGGATCCGCACCGGCGAGACCGACGACCAGGCGCTGTAGGTCGGGCTTGAGCCCGACAATCCGTGCATGAGTAAAGAGTCGGGCTGAAGCCCGACCTGCAGGCCAACTAAGCTACGATCGCGTGCATGACACACGCGATCAGAATCCATTCTTACGGCGGTCCCGAAGTCCTGCGCTGGGAGACGGTCGACGTGCCCGAGCCCGGGCAGGGCCAGGCGCGGGTGCGCCACACCGCGATCGGCCTCAACTTCATCGACACCTACGAGCGCACGGGCCTGTATCCGCTGCAGCTGCCCGCTGTGCTCGGTCGCGAGGCGGCGGGCGTCGTCGAAGCTGTCGGCCCGGGTGTCACCCAGCTCAAAGTCGGCGACCGCATCGCCTACGCATTCAACTCCGCGGGTGCGTACAGCGAAGCGCGGGTGCTGGCGGCCGAGCGGCTGGTGCGAATTCCTGAAGGCGTCAGCGACAACCAGGCCGCGGCACTCATGTTGAAGGGCATGACCGCGCAGATGTTGCTGCGGCAGACGTTTCGCGTGCGCAAGGGCAACACGCTGCTCGTGACCGCGGCCGTCGGCGGTGTCGGCTCGATTCTCGTGCAGTGGGCCAAACATCTCGGCGCGAAGGTCATCGCCGTCGTCAGCACGACCGCCAAAGCCGAGCGCGCCCGCGAGCTCGGTGCCGACCACGTCGTGTTGTCGAGCGAAGATTGGGTCGCGCAGACCAAAGCATTGACGAAGAACCGCGGCGTCGATGTTGTCTACGACTCGGTAGGCAAGGACACCTTCATGGGCTCGCTGGATTGCCTGCGGCCGCGCGGCTTGATGGTGACCTACGGCAATGCGTCCGGCCCGGTGCCGCCGATGGCGCCGTTGGAGTTGAGCAAGCGCGGTTCGCTGTTTCTAACGCGGCCGACGCTGTTCCACTACATCCCGACTCGCACTCTGCTCGTGCGCGCGGCGAGCGAGATGTTCGATCTGGTTGCGAAGTCGGTGATCGACGTGCACGTCGGGCAAACGTATCCGCTGCAGGAGGCGGCGAGGGCGCACGTGGATTTGGAGGCAAGGCGAACGGTCGGATCGACGGTACTGGTGCCGTAAGAAACTCTCGCCAAGGCGCAAAGACGCCAAGGCCTGACAAGCAATCCTCCGAATTTGAAATCTCGGACTTCTCCGTCTTGGCGTCTTTGCGCCTTGGCGAGAGTCATCTTTCAGTTATCGGCGCCCAGTTGGGCTGCTTCTCCACTCGCTCGCACCAAGCACGAATCGTGGGATACGGCGCGAGATCGAAGCCGCCTTCATGCGCGACGTGCGTGTACGCGTACAGCGCGATGTCCGCCAGCGAGTAGTGCCCGCCGCACAAGTATTCGCGGTCGCGCAGCGATTCTTCCAGCACGTCGAGCGCGGCGTAGCCGTTCTTCTTTTTTTCCACCAGCTTTTCGCCGAGCTCCTGGCGCGTCCGGCCGAGCTTCAGCCAGAAGCGCAGCGTCGCGATGTTCGGCTCGAGGTTGTACTGCTCGAAGCACATCCACTGCCACATGCGCGCGCGCTCGAAGGCATCGGTGGGAATCAGCCGCGTGCCGTCGGCGAGGAACGCGATGATCGCGTGGCTCTCCGGCAGAAAACCCTTGCCCGGTATCTCCAGCAACGGAATGCGGCCGTTCGGATTCTTGTTGAGGAAGTCGACGGTGCGCGTCGCGCCGGTGCGGATGTCGAGCTCGATCAGCTCGTACGGCAGCGCCAGCTGCTTGAGCACCAGGCGCACCTTGTAACCGTTTCCGGAGGGCAGGTAGTCGTATAACCGGTACATCATCGCTCCATCTCGATAAATGTCCGCGAGGGCCTGGTGGCTCCACGCGGCGCCGCATCACGCGCAACTACGTACACGCGACTGCTCGCAAGCAGTCGCGCGCTGCCGACACCCTGCCCGATGTCGACGTAGTAGCGCGTTACGGTTTACGGACTCGTGACGTCTCGTGAAGCTTCAGGCGCGCAGCGTCGTTGCTCCCCGCAACATCGCCAGCGCACCGCTGCGCACGACCTCGAGTACCTCGCCGAGATTCCCCGCTTCGGCGATGAACTTGTTGATCTGAGATTCACTGTCCGTAAGCTCGACGGTAAAGCTTTCCGCTTCGTCCGACAATACTTTGCCGCCTGCCCTCTGCACGCATGCCTGCAGATCTGCAAGGCGCGGCGCGGTTGCGCGCAACTTGATCAGCAGCAACTCGCGCTCGACGTGTTGATCGCGCGTTACGTCGTCGACGTTCACGACGTCGATGAGCTTGAGCGACTGATTGACGATCTGCTGGATCACCGCCTCGGTGCCGCTCGTCACCAGCGTCAGACGCGAGACGGTTGGATCATCCGTCGGCGCCACACTGAGCGACTCGATGTTGTAGCCGCGCGTGGCGAACAAACTCGCGACGCGCGTGAGCGCGCCGACTTCGTTCTGCAGCAGGATCGAAATGATGTGGCGCTTGCGCGTGGACATTCCCGGCCTTCCTTTTGAGGGGCCGAGCATACGGGAAGGCTGCGAGCTTCGTATACATCCCGGGGCGTTGCTGCTAGGCTCCCGACGAAATTTCCCAGGGCTTTTTTGGATTTTTCGAGATGGGGGACGTGAAAGAAAATCTCGCCGCGCGCCCTGCGCACACCACTCACGCGCTTGCCGGCAACGCCATGTCGGGCGCAGAGATCATCATCCAGGTATTGGCCGACGAGGGTGTCGAAACCGTTTTCGGTTACAGCGGCGGCGCCATTCTGCCGACCTACGACGCCATCTTCGTATACAACCAAGCCGGTGCAGGGCACCGCCCGATGCCGCTGGTCGTTCCGGCCAACGAGCAGGGCGCTGGCTTCATGGCAGCCGGCTACGCGCGCGCCACCGGCAAGGTCGGCGTCTGCGTCGTCACCTCGGGACCCGGCGCGACCAACACTGTCACTCCGGTCCGCGACTGCATGGCCGACTCCATTCCGATCGTCGTGATCTGCGGTCAGGTCGCGACGGCAGCGATCGGCAGCGATGCGTTCCAGGAAGCGCCGGTCGCCAGCATCATGGGATCGGTCGCGAAGCACGTCTTCCTGGTCACCGATCCGACCAAGCTCGAAGCCACGCTGCGCACGGCATTCGAGATCGCGCGCACCGGCCGTCCAGGCCCGGTCGTCATCGACATTCCGAAAGACGTGCAGAACTGGCGCGGCACGTTCCACGGTACGAACCGTCTGCCGGTCAGCGGTTATCGCCATCGCATGAATCGTCTGATGCGCAGTGTCGTGTCGGACCAGCAGTGCGCCGATTTCTTCGCGATGCTGGGCGAGGCGAAGCGGCCGCTCATCTATGCGGGCGGCGGTGTGGTTCGTTCCGACGGCGCGGCTGCGCTGCGCGAGTTCGCAATCGAGCACGGCATCCCGGTCGTCACGACGCTGATGGGTCTCGGCGCATTCGACACGACGCATCCGCTGTCGATGAGCATGCTGGGCATGCACGGCGCGGCGTTCGCGAACTACGCAGTGGAAGATTGCGATTTTCTGTTTGCGTGCGGCTCGCGCTTCGACGACCGCGTCGCCGGCGACCCGCCGAAGTTCGCGCCGAACGCGCGCCGCATCGCGCAGATCGACATCGACGCGTCCGAGATCAACAAGGTCAAGCCGGTGAGCTGGAGTCACATCGGCCTGTTGCCGGAAGCGTTGCGCGCGCTGCTCGCGTACGGCCGGCGCAGCGGCTTCAAGCGCGACTGGTCCGCTTGGCAGGCGCACTGCGCCGAGCTGCGCCGCGCGCATCCGATGAACTACGACCGCGACAGCAAACTGATCCAGCCGTATCACGTGATCGAAGAGATCAACAAGCTGACGCGCGGCGAGGCGATCATCGCGACCGGCGTGGGCCAGCATCAGATGTGGGCCGCGCAGTATTTCGATTTCCGCTCGGCGCGGCTGTTGTTGACGTCCGGCAGCATGGGCACGATGGGCTTCGGCCTGCCCGCCGCGATCGGCGCGCAGCTCGCGTATCCACACAAGCTGGTGATCGACATCGATGGCGACGCGAGCATCCGCATGAATCTCGGCGAGCTGGAAACGGTCACGACCTATCAGCTGCCGGTGAAGATCGTCGTGCTCAACAACTTCGGCGACGGCATGGTCAAGCAGTGGCAGAAGCTGTTCTTCAAGGGCCGCCTGTCGGCGAGCGACAAGTCGCTGCACAAGAAGGACTTCATCAAGGCCGCGCAGGCCGACGGTTTCCGCTACGCCGTCCGGCTCGAGCACAAGCAGGACGTCGCGCGCGTGGTCGCCGAGTTCATCGGCTTCAAAGGCCCGGCGTTCCTCGAAGTCATCATCGATCCCGATGCCGGCGTGTATCCGATGGTCGGCCCGGGCCAGGGGTACGACCAGATGATCACCGGCGATCACATCGCTGCGCGCCACGACACCACGATCAGTCCGCCGGACGCGTCGGAAATGTTCTGATGAGTGAGGGTCGTGAGGGTCCGTTCTGGGACGCGATGGAAGGTCGCGTGCCACCGCCGCCCGCGGCCACGACACTCGGCTTCAGGCTGCTCGAGATCGATCCGAGTCGCGGCACGATCCGCGTACAGTTCGAAGGCAAGCGCGAATTTCTGAATCCGATGGGCGTCGTGCAGGGCGGCTTCGTCGCGGCGATGCTCGACGACACGCTCGGCCCGGCGCTGGTCTGCACGCTGCCACCCGGTCACTTCGCGCCGACGATCGAGCTCAAGGTCAACTTCATCAAGCCCGCGCCGCTCGGCGTGCTGATCGGCGAAGGTCGTCTCGTCGCGCGCGGCGGCACGATCGCATTCCTCGCCGGCGAGCTGCGCACCGCAGCCGGCGATCTCATCGCCACCGCGACCGCAACGGCGCGCATCGTCAGTACTGCACGCTGACGATGACTCTCGCCGCGCTCCCGGCAGGCTGGCCGGCCATGACGATCGAGCAGGCGAACACACGCCTGACTGCGCCCGGCGCACGCTTCGAGATGCTCGACGTGACGATCGACGGCCTGCGCACCAAGGTGTGGAAGAACTGCCCGCCGACGCTGCGTGAAGTGTTCCTCGCCGGTTGCGCCTTCCCGCAACGCGAGTTCCTGGTTTACGAAAACGATCGAGCGACGTACGCCGCATTCGCGCGTGCCGTTGCCACGCTCGCGCACGAGCTGCAGGCGCAAGGTGTTCGTAAGGGCGATCGTGTCGCGGTGATCATGCGCAATCTGCCCGAGTGGCCGGCGGCCTTCTTCGCCGCTGCGCTCGTCGGCGCGATCGTCACGCCGCTCAATGCGTGGTGGACCGGCGCGGAGCTGGAATATGGACTGACCAACGCCGGCGTGAAGGTGGCGTTGGTCGACGCCGAGCGCTTCGAGCGGCTCAAGGAGCACTTCGCGAACTGTCGCGATCTCGAACGCGTGTACGTCTGTCGCGAGAGCGAAGAAGTCGCCGATCCGCGCGTGATCAAACTGGAGAGCGTGATCGGAGCGGTGAACGACTGGAGCCGCCTGCCTGAGCGTGCGCTGCCGGACGTTGGGCTCGCGCCGGAAGACGACGCGACGATCTTCTACACCTCAGGCACTACCGGCAAACCGAAAGGCGCGCTCGGCACGCATCGGAACA
>DATJIP010000120.1:0-11010 GCA_035493235.1 Steroidobacteraceae bacterium | reverse complement strand
GCGCCGCCGTTGCCGGATGAGCCCGTGTAGTCTACCGTGCGCGCCCAATGCGGCGCGCCGACTTCGCCTACGACCTGCCTGAAGATCTGATTGCACAGCGGCCCCCGATCGAACGATCGGGGAGCCGCTTGCTGCATTTGGAGCGCGCAACCGCGCGCGTGCACGACCTGCGCTTCACGGATTTGCCGTCACTGCTGCGCGCGGGCGATCTGCTCGTGTTCAACGACACCCGTGTGATTCCGGCGCGAGTCGTCGGCAGCAAGCCGACAGGCGGGCAAGTGGAAATCCTGCTCGAGCGCGTGCTCGAAGGGCGCCGCATCCTCGCGCACGCGCATGCAAGCAAGCCACTGCGCAGCGATACGCCGGTCGCGTTGCCTGGCGGTGCGCAGGCTCACTACATCGGCCGACGCGACGATCTGTACGAGCTCGAGCTCAGCACCGATCCGCTGTCGTATTTCGAACAGCACGGCTCGATGCCGTTGCCGCCCTACATCGATCGTGCCGCGGAAGCAGATGACGCCACTCGCTATCAAACCGTGTACGCGCGCGAACCCGGCGCGGTCGCTGCACCCACCGCTGGTTTGCACTTCGACGAAGCGATGCTGGCACGTTGCCGCGAGCTGGGAGTGAGCTCGGCGTTCGTGACGCTGCACGTCGGCGCCGGCACTTTCCAACCCGTGCGTGTCGACAATCTCGCTGACCATCGCATGCATGCCGAACGCGTGACGGTGAGTGCCGATGTCTGTGCGGCGCTCGAGCGAACGCAGAGTGCTGGAGGAAGAGTCATCGCAGTCGGCACGACGGTCGTTCGCAGTCTCGAATCAGCCGCGCAGAGCGGGCGACTCGCGCCGTTCTCAGGCGATACGCGGCTGTTCATCACGCCCGGCTTCCGCTTCGCCGTGGTCGATGCGCTGGTCACGAACTTTCACCTGCCGGAGTCGACATTGCTGATGCTCGTGTGTGCATTCGCAGGCTACGATCCAGTCATGCAGGCTTATCGACACGCAGTGAGCGAGCGCTATCGGTTCTTCAGCTACGGGGACGCGATGTTCCTGGAGCGCGCATGAAGTTCCAGCTGATGAACACGGACGGTCGCGCGCGGCGCGGGCGCATGTCGTTCGCTCGCGGCGACGTGGAGACGCCAGCGTTCATGCCGGTCGGCACGTACGGCACGGTGAAGGCGATGACGCCGGAGGAGCTGACCGAGAGCGGCGCGCAGATCGTCCTCGGCAATACGTTCCACCTGATGCTGCGTCCGGGCATGGACGTCATTCGTGCCCACGGCGGCTTGCACCGTTTCATGCACTGGGATCGGCCGATCCTGACCGACTCCGGCGGCTTCCAGGTGTTCAGTCTCGCGACGCTGCGCAAGATCACGGAGGAGGGCGTCAGTTTCCGCTCGCCGCACAACGGCGACCCGGTGATGTTGACCCCGGAGCGCTCCATGCAGGTGCAGCGCGACCTCGATGCCGACATCGCGATGATCTTCGACGAGTGCACGCCGTATCCGGCAACCGAAGAGGAAGCGCGCAAGTCGATGGAGCTGTCGCTGCGCTGGGCCGAGCGCAGTCGCGCCGAGTTCGAGCGGTTGCAAAATCCACACGCATTGTTCGGCATCGTGCAGGGCGGCATGTATGCCGGTCTGCGGCAGGAATCGCTCGCCGGGCTGCGACGTGTCGGCTTCGACGGCTATGCCGTCGGCGGACTCGCCGTCGGCGAGCCGAAGGAGGAGCGGGAGAAGATGCTCGACGCGATCGAGCCGCACATGCCCACGGACCGGCCGCGTTACCTGATGGGAGTGGGTACGCCGGAGGATCTGGTCGAGGCAGTCCGCCGCGGCGTGGACATGTTCGACTGCGTCATGCCGACGCGGCACGCGCGCAATGGGCATCTGTTCGTATCCACCGGCGTGCTCAAGATCCGCAACGCCCGCTATGAATCGGACACTGCACCGCTCGATCCGGCATGTTCCTGCTACACCTGCGCCAACTACAGCCGTGCGTACCTGCGGCACCTGGACAAGTGCGGCGAGATTCTGGCCGCGCGCCTCGGCACCATTCATAATCTCCACCAGTATCTGTTCCTGATGCAGTCCATGCGTGCGGCGATCGAAGAACGACGATTCGACGCATTCGTGGCCGACTTCCACGCCCGCCGAACCCAAAGCGACTGACGCCGACCGCATGCTCGCCGATCTTCCGACCGCACCCTGGTTCCGTCGTCTGCTCGTTGCTGCGTTGATTCTCGGCATCGTGCTGCTCACGTTCAGTGTGCTGCGCCCGTTCGTGGTGCCGTTGATCTGGGGCGCCATCCTTTCCTATGTGAGCTGGCCGTTGCAGCAACGCATCGTGCGAGCAGTGCGCGGTCGTAACGGGCTCGCTGCGCTTTTGACCACGATCCTCGTGACGCTCGCCATCGTCGTGCCGCTCGCCTGGCTGGTCCTGATGGTGCGAGTGGAGGCGGTCCACGGGTATGCGAAGGTACAGACGTTCCTCGCCTCGAAGCCGTCGCTGCCGCCGGCGCTGCACGATCTGCCATGGATCGGCGCCTGGGCGCAGAACATGCTCGAACAGCTCTCAGCCGATCCGACTGCGATTCGCGAGCAGCTCGTGATGACGCTGGAGCAATCGTCGATCGAAGTGTCGAAGCTGATCGGCGGCGTCGGCCGCAACGTCGCGAAGCTGTTCTTCGCGGTGCTCTCGATGTTCTTCCTGCTGCGCGACGGGCCGCGGCTGGTGCGCGAGGCGCGCGCGATTCTCGAGGGAATTCTCGGGCCGCGCGTGCACGACTACCTCGATGCGATCGGCGCAACGACGCAGGCCGTGGTGTATGCGCTGATTCTCGGCGCGATCGCGCAGGGCACGGTCGCGGGCATCGGCTACTTCTTCGCAGGTGTCGAGGCGCCGGTGTTGATGGGTGCGATCACGGTGCTGATCGCGCTGATTCCGTTCGGCGCGCCGCTGGTGTGGGGGAGCCTCGCGCTGTGGATGCTGATCAACGGGCACTTGGGGCACGGCATTTTCCTGATGATCTGGGGTCTGTTGATCGTCAGCTGGGTCGACAACCTCGTCAGGCCGATGGTCATCTCCAATGCGACGCGCATGCCGTTCCTGCTCGTCGTGTTCGGCGTGCTGGGTGGCGTGCTCGCGTTCGGGTTGGTGGGGCTCTTTATCGGCCCGGTGCTGCTCGCGGTGTCGCTCGCGATCTGGCGCGAGTGGCTGGAAGAGCATCAGCAGAAAGAGGCAGTGTCAGGCTGAAGCCTGACCCACACCCCGATTCTGCGACAGCAGGATCTTGTCGATGCGCACGCCGTCCATGTCGACGATCTCCACTTTCAGATCCCGCCACGTGAGCGTGTCGCCGGCCTTCGGAATGCGGCCGAGGCGTGCGAGCACGAAGCCTGCGACGGTGTGGTAGTCGCGGCCGACCATGTCGCGGCGATTCAGCCGCCGCTGCAGCTCTTCGATCGGCAGATGGCCGTCGATCAGCCATGAGCCGTCCTCACGTTGCAGCGCTTCCGGGCGTTCGCGGCTGCCCAGCTCCGGCAACTCGCCGGCGATCGCCTTGAGGATGTCGATCGGCGTGGTGATGCCTTCGATCTCGCCGTACTCGTCCGTCACCACCGCGAGGTGCGTGCTCGAGCGCTGGAATTGATCCAGCAACTGCAGCACCGAGATCGAATCGGGGATGTGCAGCGGCGGCTCCAGGTCGCGATCCGGATCGAGTACGCCGCGGTGTACCGCCTCGCTGAGATTGGCGAGCGTAATCATGCCCAGCAGGTTCTCGAACTTTTCGCGCGCGACCAGGAAACGCGCGTGGCCGCTCGAGCGCGCCTGCTGCCAGATCGCTTCGATCGGCTCGTCGATGTCGAGCCAGATTACGTCCTGTCGCGGAATCATGATCGAGCCGACCTTGCGATCGGCCAGCGCCAGCACACCCTCGACCAGGCGGCGCTCTGACGCGAGGAATACGCCGGCCCGCGTGCCTTCCGCGACGAGCGCACGCACGTCGTCTTCGGTGACTGCCGCCTGGGGAGCAGAGGAAATCGGCAGGATCTTGAGGAACGCATTGACGGTGACGCGCAGCATCCAGATGATCGGCGCGGTGATGCGAGCCATCACACGCATGAGCGGGGCAACGCGCAGCGCCAGCGTCTCGGCATGCAGCAGCGCGACCCGCTTCGGCACGATCTCGCCGATGATCAGGGTGACGAACGTGATGATCAGCACCACGATGCCCTTGGCGAACTCTTCCGTGTACGGCGCGGGCACGCCGTAGGCGGTCAGTCTCTCGGCCAGCGGTCCGGCGAAGATCTCGCCGCCGTACAGGCCGGTGAAGATCGTGATCAACGTAATGCCGATCTGGATCGCCGACAGCAGCGTGGTGGGGTCCTCCAGCAGCGCGATTGCCGACTTGGCGCCACTGACGCCCTGCTCGGCGGCGGTCTGCAGCCGGGAGCGTTTGGCCGACACCAGGGCCATCTCCGAGAGCACGAAAAACCCGTTGAGGACGATGAGCAGAAGGATGACGAGGACTTGGCTGGAGCTCATGGGCAGAGTGTACATTCCGCCGCCCCCATAGGCCTGCAGCGCATGTGTATAATGCGCCGCTCTTTTCTCAAGGTTTCCACTATGGACTGGCTGATTTCTACCGCTGCCGCGCAGGCCACGAGCGGCGCTTCCGGGCAATCCAGCGCCCTGATGCAGATCCCGTTCCTGATCCTGATGTTCGTGGTGTTCTACTTCCTGCTGATCCGCCCGCAGACCAAGCGCGCCAAGGAGCATCGGGCCTTGATCGCGGCACTGGAAGTGGGGGCGGAGGTCGCCACCAACGGCGGCATCCTCGGCAAGGTCACCTCGCTCGGCGAGCAATATCTGACGCTGGAGATCGCCGACGGCGTGAACGTCAAGATCCAGCGCGCCACTGTCGCGCAAGTGCTCCCCAAGGGCACGTTGAAGAGCCTCTGACGGCTCGCCATTTCGCACCAACGCTCCATGTATCAATTCGCCCGCTGGAAGTATTGGCTGGTCATCATCGTCGTGGTGTCCGGGACCTTGCTCGCACTGCCGAACGTCTTCGGCGAAGGGCCTGCGTTGCAGCTGTCGCGCAACGATCGCACCGCCATGGACCAGGCCGCGCAGCAGCGCGTGCTCGGTGTTCTCGAAACGCAGAAGATCACGCCGGAGGTCTCGTATCTGCAGAAGGACCGGCTGGTGCTGCGCTTCGCGGATGATCGGCAGCAAACCTCGGCGCGCGAGGCCATCCTCAAAGGCACTTCGGGCGACTATCTGGTCGCGCTGTCGAGCGTGCCTCGCATGCCGGAGTGGATGCGCCACGTCCCGTTCTTCAAGCCCATGAGTCTTGGCCTCGATCTGCGCGGCGGCGTGCACTTCGTGTACGAGGTCGATATCCAGAGCGCAGTGGCGCAGGCCATCGAGCGGATGGAGCGCGACGTGCGCACGAGCCTGCGCGACAAGCGAATTCCGTACGGCGCGGTCAGTTCGAAGGATGGGGTCGTCAAAGTCGTTCTGCGCAACGCCTCGGATCTGCAGGCCGCGATGGATGCGTTGAAGGCGCCGGATGGCAGCCTGGTGCTCACCTCGGGTGCGGAAGCCGACGGTTCGTACATCGAGATGCGCATGACGCCCGCCGAGATCAAGCGGCGCCAGGGCGTGGCCATCGAGCAGAACATCACCACGCTGCGGAATCGTGTCGACGCGCTCGGCATCGCCGAGCCGATCGTGACGCGCCAGGCGTCGAACCGCATCGTCGTGCAGCTGCCGGGCGTGCAGGACCCGAACGAGGCGATCCGCGTGCTCGGCGCGACTGCGACGCTGGAATTCCGCCTGGTCGACGAGAACAACAATCCGTACGAAGCCGAGAGCAACAAGCGCATTCCCATCGGCTCGAAGCTCTACAAAGAGCGCAACGGCCGCCCGATCCTTCTCAAGCGCGAAGTCATCGCGACCGGCGAGCAGCTCACGGATGCGACCTCGTCCTTCCAGGAAGGTCAGCCGCAGGTCAACGTGAAGCTGGATGCGCGCGGCGGTCAGTCGATGCTCAACGCCACCAAGGACAACGTCGGCAAGAGAATGGCCGTCGTGTACATCTCCAAGAAGCAGCTCGCCGAAGGCGAGCAGTGCAAGGGCGTGCGCAGCGGCTTGATCTGTACCGAGGAAGAGGTCATCAGCGCGGCGACGATTCAGAGCGTACTGTCGTCGAGCTTCCGCATCACCGGTTTGCAGGCCACCGAGGCTCGCGAGCTGGCGCTGCTGTTGCGCTCCGGCGCGCTCGCAGCTCCGCAGACGATCGTCGAGCAGCGTTCGGTTGGTCCGACCCTCGGTGCGGACAACATCAGGCGCGGCTGGCATGCGCTGGCAGTCGGTCTGTTGCTGACGTTCGCTTTCATGGCGATCTACTACCGCGCGTTTGGCTGGATCGCCAATGCGGTTCTGGCTGCGAATCTGGTGCTGACGGTCGGTCTGCTGTCGTTGTTGCAGGCGTCGCTGTCCTTGCCCGGTATCGCTGCCGTCGTGTTCCACCTCGGTATCGCTGTCGACGCGAACATCCTGATCTACGAGCGCATCCGTGAAGAGCTGCGCGCCGGCAACTCGCCGCTGTCGGCAATCAATGCCGGTTTCGAAAAAGCGTTCGCGACGATCGCGGACTCGAACGTGACGACGCTGATCGCCGGCGTCGTGCTGTTCGCGTTCGGCACGGGCACGATCCGCAGCTTTGCCATCGTCATGACGCTCGGCATCGCCACGTCACTGTTCACGTCGGTGGTGGGCAGCCGCGCGCTGGTCCACTGGATCTGGGGTCGACGAACTCGCCTGGCGCACCTGCCAATTTAGGAATCCTGCACCATGGAGTTCTTCCACAAAGTCACGACCTACCCGTTCATGCACACGCGCCGCATGTGGTACGGCGTGTCCACCGTCGCGATCATCGCATCGGCCGCGCTGCTGTTCTGGCACGGGCTGAACCTCGGCATCGACTTCACCGGCGGCGTGGTGCTGGAGTTCCAGTATCCGCAGAAGGCAGACCTCGAAAAGACCCGCGCCACGCTCGAAGGCAAGTTCACCCATCCGCAGGTCCAGAACTTCGGCGACGATCGCACGGTCGCAGTGCGCCTGCTGCCGCAGGCGAACCAGGACGTCAACGCGGTCAGCAAGGCCGTGACCGACGAGCTGCAGAAGGTCGATCCGCAAGTGAAGCTGCAGCGCGCGGAAGTGGTCGGTCCGCAGGTCGGCCAGGAGCTGACCAATCAGGGCGGCCTCGCAATTCTGTTCACGTTCATCCTGATCGGTCTGTACACGTGGTTCCGCTTCCAGTGGAAGATGGGCATCAGCGCGATCATCGCCACGCTGCACGATCCGATGATCATTCTCGGCTTCTTCGCGGTCACGCAGATCACGTTCGATCTCGCGGTGCTCGCGGCGATCCTCGCGGTCATCGGCTACTCGCTCAACGACACGGTCGTGGTGTTCGACCGCGTGCGCGAGAATTTCCACAAGACGCGGCGTGCCACGTCCGAGGAAGTGATGGACGCCTCGATCAACCAGACGCTGTCGCGAACCATCATCACCAGCGGCGCGACGCTGCTGGTCGTGGTCGTGCTGCTCATCATGGGGGGCGAAACGCTGCGCGGCTTCTCCTGGGCGCTGACCATCGGCATCATCGTCGGCACTTATTCCTCCATCTATGTCGCCGGAGCCCTCGCACTGGACATGAAGCTCTCGGCGCGCGATCTGATGGAACAGAAGGAAACCTCCAAAGTAGACGCCATGCCTTGACGCCATGAACTGGCTCATCTGGCTCGGCTTCTTCGCAATCTTCATCGGCGTACTCGCGCTCGACCTCGGCGTCCTGCATCGCGAGGCCAAGGCCATGCGCGTGCGGCAGGCGCTCGGCTGGACGGTGGTGTGGATCATCGTTGCGCTGTCGTTCGCCGGTCTCGTCTACGGTGTCTACGAGTATCAGTGGTTCGGCTGGCACGCGTTCGGCGAGGACCCGCCGGACGGCGCCGAAGCTGCGATCCAGTTCGTGACCGGCTACCTGCTCGAGTGGTCGCTGTCGGTCGACAACATCTTCGTGATCGCGATCATCTTCACGTACATGAAGATCCCGGCGCAGTTCCAGTATCGCGTGCTGTTCTGGGGCATCATCGGCGCGATCGTGCTGCGCGGCGCGATGATCGCGGCAGGCTCCGCGCTGATCCACAACTTCGATTGGACCTTCTACATGTTCGGCGCGATCTTGCTGTACTCCGCAGCGCGCATGTTCCGCAGCGACGAGGAGTTCGATCCCGCCAAGAGCGTCCTGGTGCGGCTGGCGCGGCGCGTCTATCCCGTTACGGACAAGCTCGAGGGCGAGCGCTTCTTCACTATCGTGGACGGGGCGCGCGCAGCGACGCCGCTGTTCGTCACGCTGCTGCTCGTGGATTTCGCGGACGTGGTGTTCGCGGTCGACTCGATCCCGGCAATCTTCGCCGTGACGCAGGAACCGTTCATCGTCTTCACCTCGAACGCGTTCGCGATCCTCGGCCTGCGCTCGCTGTATTTCGCCATCGCCGGGCTGATGGCCATGTTCAAGTACATCAAGCTGAGCCTGATCTTCATCCTCGGCTTCGTCGGCGTGAAGATGATCCTGCACCATCACTACGTGATTCCGCACGTGATCTCGCTCGGCGTGATCGTCGGCTGCCTCGCGATCGGCATCGTCGCGTCGATCTGGTCGACGCGCCGCGAGCAGCGCACTCACTAGGTATCCATGGAGCTTCTCAGCGATCCCCAGGCCTGGCTAGCTTTCGCAACGCTCACGGCGCTGGAGATCGTCCTCGGTATCGACAACATCATCTTCATCTCGATCCTGGTCGGCCGCCTGCCGAAGAACGTCCAGCAGCGCGCGCGTACGATCGGCCTGGCGCTCGCGATGATCACGCGCATCCTGCTGCTGTTGTCGATCACCTGGGTGATGAGCCTGTCGGCGGATCTGTTCTCGGTCGGCTCGCTCGGTATCTCGGGGCGCGACGTGATCCTGATCGGCGGCGGCCTGTTCCTGCTCGCGAAGAGCACGCTGGAGATTCACAGCGGCCTGGAAGGCGAGGAGCAGCACCACGAAGCCAAGATCCGCGCGACCTTCACCAGCGTGATCGTGCAGATCGCGATCATCGACATCGTGTTCTCGCTCGACTCCGTGATCACGGCAGTCGGCATGGCAGATCACGTCGAGGTGATGATCGCGGCGGTCGTGGTCGCGGTGATCGTGATGATGTTCCTGGCGGGGCCGATCGGCGATTTCGTCGATCGCCATCCGACGATCAAGATGCTGGCGCTGTCGTTCCTGATCCTGATCGGCGTGGCGCTGGTCGGGGAGGGCCTCGATTTCCACATCCCGAAGGGCTACATCTACTTCGCGATGGCGTTCTCGGTCGCCGTCGAGATGTTGAACATCCGCACGCGCAAGAAGCTGGAGCCCGTGAAGCTCCGCAAGAAACTCGACGACGAATAAAGAGTCAGGCTGATGACTGACCCACAAAGTTGCTGTGGGTCAGGCTTCAGCCCGACTGCCTTCTCTGTGCTTGATATCCAGATACAGGTTGTACAGCGCCACGAACAGCGGAAACAGATTCGAAAGAATCCCCACCGAATCATTCTTGCCGAACACGAAGTACGACAGCAGCATCACGCTGCCCAGCGCGCTCATGTACCAGAACAGGCGCGGCATCACGACTTTCCCATGCGCCCGCGACGCCGCTAGCTGCACGAACCAGCGACCGGCGAACAGGAACACGCCGAGGTAGCCCACGAGCTTCCAAGGTGTGACCGTGACTCCATACATCACGAGCCACACCTTGTTCATGGCTACGCTCCTGCGAAGCTGAGTTTATTTGGTCGCCGGGCTGACTTGCCCAGGCTTGGCCGCGCGACTCGCGTCGCCGTTGCGCAGCGTGCTGTGCTTGTAGCCGTAGCCGAAGTACACGATGAAACCGATGATGGTCCAGCCGATGATCCGGTACCAGGTACCGCCGGTCATGAACAGGCTGGCGAGCATCAGGCCGCAGAACAGCGTGCCCATGATGCCGACGAACCACACGCCCTTGACGCGGAACGGCCGCGGCAGGTCGGGCTTGGTCACGCGGAGCACCATGATGCCGATGCAGACCGTGACGAAGGCCAGCAGCGTACCGCTCGACACGAGCTCGCCGAGCACGTTCAGCGGCAGCAGTCCGCCCATCAAACCGGCGCCAACACCGGTCAGCACCGTGGAGAACACCGGCGTCTTCCACTCCGGATGGCAAACGCGGAACCGCGGCGGCAGCAGGCCGTCGCGCGACATCGAATAGAAGATGCGCGACTGCGCCAGCATCATTACCAGGATCACGGACGTCAGGCCGGCGATCGCACCGATGACGACGGGGATCGTCAGCCAGCGCAGCTCCGGATGCGCCTGAAGCGCGGCCGCGACCGGCGCGGCATCGTTCAGCTTGGGATACTCGAGCATGCCAGTGAGCACGCCGGACATCAGGATGTACAGGAGCGTGCAGATGACGAGGCTGGCGAGAATGCCGGTCGGCACGTCGCGCTGCGGATTCTTTGCTTCCTGTGATGCGGTCGAGACGGCGTCGAAACCGATGTAGGCGAAGAAGATGATGCCGGAGGCGCGGATGACGCCGCTCCAGCCGTACTGGCCCCAGTTGCCAGTGTTCTCCGGAATGAACGGATGCCAGTAGTCAGCGGTGATGTAGAACGCGCCGAAGCCGATCACCAGCACGACGATCCCGACCTTGATGGCAACCACGACCGCATTGGTGAGCGATGACTGACGAATGCCGAGCACCAGGATGACGGTGACGATGGCGACGATGACCACGGCCGGCAAGTTGAACATCGCGCCGGTCGCGAAGAAGCCTTTCTCGATCGTGTAGTCCAGCGGCGCGCTAGTGAGCGCCGCAGGGATGAAATTGATGTTGAACTCTTCCAGCAGCTTGACCAGATAGCGCGACCA
>DATJIP010000119.1:0-69277 GCA_035493235.1 Steroidobacteraceae bacterium | reverse complement strand
CGAGCACACCCGCCAGGCCGATTCTAGCGGGCTGCTGCACCCCTTAGCGCACTGGTCTGGGCGCAATTCGGGACGGAGGGCGCGGTGACCACGCGAGCCGGAGCTACCGAGCCAACCGCTTCCGAGCCAGGAAAGCGAGGCCGCGTCATTGGCATATCCGTTTGTCCGGAGTGTCAAGGTCAGTGCTTCGTTGACGCGCGGCACTCCGACAGGCTCTGCCAGGTCTGTGACGGCAACGGGACTGTCAAACTACGTGAGGCTGTCGAGTCCGGCAGCGGAGGGGCGGAGCGGGTGACGCATGACATGGCCTTCGCTGCCATCGGTTCGCTTGCACTTGGTGGTGGCAATAGGTCTCGTTGCCTCACGGTCTTGAGTGACTACACGAAGCAGCAAGAGAAATCCGAGCGCGAGGTGGCCAGGCTGAAGTCCGAGCTCGGAAACTCGCAACGCGAGCTGGCGCATGCGCAGACGCCAGATGGCGTGAAGTCAGCTCTGTTGGAGCTAGACAAGGACCCCAATGTGGGAGGGCCTATCGGCGCCGTAACAAAGGCGTGGCGCCAACTCTACGACAAGACCGCCGAACTTGTTGTGCAGCTTCGCTCCGTGAGCGAGGAACGCGACAAGCTGCGCGCCGAGCGGGATGGGCTGAACGCTGTCCAGTTGGCTTACGAGAAGCTGGTGGACGACTTCAACAATTGGGCGCAGGACGCGGAGCCGAGAGCATTCGGGAAGTTCATTGCCATGGTTGCCGCTTGCAAAGTCGGGCCCCAGCAATCCCCCTCCGACAGTCCGGCAAAGCTCGGCGGGCCCGTTGATGCGCTGCGGAGGGAAGTTGTGGATGCGCTGCGTGAAGCGACACAACAGACCTCGTCATCCGAGTGGCGTAACGGTTTCTGCGCCGCTGCTGACCGCCTGGAGCGCGGAGGCAAAGCCGATGGCTGACGTTTGCCCGGATTGCGGCAAGGCTCGAGTCTCAACCATGGAGGAGTTCTGGAAGAACCCGAGCTACTCCTGTCCGATGGACGTGCAGCGAGAGGCGCGTCACGATAACTGGTTCGAGCTTCAGTGCGTCTCTGGTCGACTGGGGCAAAGGGAAGACCGCATCCGCGCCCTCGAATCCGAGCTGGCTGCAGCTCGCAAGGCAGTCGATGCGGCGGACGCTATGCGCGTAGCCGGAACCAATGGCAGCTGGTCACGGGGCAAGTACCAGCCGACGGACGAAGCGCTGGCCTACGACGTGGCGCGCCAAGAACTCAGGAATTCAGCCTCACCACGGCCAGAACCTGAGCACCGCGACGATGGCGGCGGCAAGGAGCGAGAGACGTGAAGTCGGCTTTCGGAATCAAGCTCACCGAGCGTGGTGGCGAATTGCTCGGACCCAATGTGCGCTTCTGGCAAGCCACACAGGGCTGGTGCGGGAGCGTCTACATCGACGGGTTTCTTGTCTCGGAGACGATCGGCTGCGCCTCGCCGCAGGCCTGCTACCGCTCTCTGCGCGGCCGCGTGAAGAACCTTCGGAACGCGCTGACCAAGGCGCTGGGGGAGAAGACGCGGTGAGCCAATTCTCCAAAGAGGACACCGTCCGAATCCTAAACAACCTCGACATCATGAGCGCGGGCCACATCCCTCCCGAGCGGCGGGCATGGGCGCATATGTTCATCGCGTTGGGACTGCTGCAGCAGGTGGCGCCGAGCGCCGAGGTCTTCACACGAGAACGCTGGCTGCGCTTCGCCGGCATCATCTACGACAATGTCTACGGTGCGCTGAGCAGCGAGAAAGGACCGCAGGCATGACCGACCTCTACCCACCCCAAGACCCCATCGCCCTCGGCGAGCACTACACCCGCCACGCTGACGCCTTGACCAGCATCTTGCACAGCAAGGGGGAGATTGCGGAACAGCTGGCTTGGCGTGACCAGCGGATTGAGCAACTACTCGCCTCGTGGGAAAAGGCTGCCGCGGAGGCCGATACCTGGCGTTTCTGGGCATCGAAGAAGCATGGCTCCCCTCTCACCAGCGACGAAGCCGCGCGTGAGCACATTGACGCTGGCGGCCGCTTCATCAATGAGGCCCGTGTGTGGCTACAGAGCCGGCTTGTGCGCGCTGACTCTCGCCTAGCTATCCTCTCCGGTTTCGTCCGCAACGCGCTCGCCTCCGGACAGCTCGAAAAGCTCGAAGACGCGCGGCACTACTTGGATGACGCGGAGCGGCCCACGCCGACCGAGACCGCGCCCGAGTGCACGTGCGGCGCTAGGTACTCCGCGCGCGCCCACGAGAAACATTGCGCGTTTCAGGTTTGGTCGTTCGGGCGAGCGCTTGCCGAAACCCCGCCCCAGGGCGCCCACATCGACCCGATCGAGAGCGGCAGACCGGGCAAGGTCGCGATCACGAATGCGCCCCAGGGCGCCCCGAACCTGCACTCAATCATCGACTTGAAGGTGGACACGGGAGAGCCCCAGGGCGCCCCAAGGATCTGCGGCAACCCAAGCGACGGTGGTCGCCCGTGCATGCAGCCGCGCGACCACCAGGGCGCCTGCGCGAATTGGGATATTGACCTGGTAGAGAGGTAGACCGGCGCTCGTAAAACTCACGTGCTAGGAAATCTCATGGGTAGCTCAATCCCTAGGGTGCATCTGGATCGGGGTGACGGAACGCCGTGGTGCTTCACCCGCAGCAAGCACATGGCGCTCGGCGACGACGCGACCGCCAACTGTGGACACTGCTTCGGTCAGCGCAAGAAGGCACCAGGACCACACCAGATCCTGCGCTGCTCGCGGTGTAAGAAGGACAAGCCGGGCGCGGAGTTTCCGACCAGCCCGAGCAAAGCCAGCGGACACCACAGTTACTGCCGACCTTGTTTCATCGAGTGGGAGAAGGCCAATCGTAAAGCCAAACGCCGCGCGGTGAGTGAGCGCGAGAAGCGCTACTACCACGCCAACCCGGGCCCGAAGCGCGCCCTGTCCAAGCTCAACAACGAGCGCAAGCCAAAGGCTGTCTACGCGCGACAGGTCATCCGCAACGAGATCAAGCGCGGCCGGCTGAAGCGCGGAGCCTGCGAGGTGTGCCAGAGCACGTTCGCGGTGCACGGTCATCATGACGACTACGACCGAGAAGAATGGCCCGGGAGCGAACCTCGAAGGCGAACCTGTGCTCGTCGAGCGCTGGAGCAGGAGATCCGCGTGAAGTGCTATTGCGCCGAGTGCTTCGAGGAGATTGGTGACTGTCAGCCCTGGTGCAGCGAAGCGCAACGCGAGCGAGAGCAACGTCTCAGGGCGCCCCAGCCCGCCGCTCCACGTAGCGTCGAGCAAAAGCCTCAAGAACAGTAGCGAACAACACAGGAGGCCTTGAATGCACAGCTGCCCAAGTTGCGGATCGCGCCGACCCGAACTGCGCGAGCACACGCGCCTGAATGAAGTTGGAGAATTCCCAGCTTGTGAGAACCCGTGGCACGGTGGCGACGAGCGTTGCGGCTGCGGCGCAGCTCGCGAGCGCAGACGTGGACAGCGTGGAATCCCGCATGCCCGTGGCTGCTCGGCCAATGCGCCGCTAGGGCGCCCCGACCCCGCCCGCAATGAAGCGTCGGGCGAAAACAACCAGGAACACGGAGACCAATCCATGAGCGGAGTACAATCAGACGAGATCGAAGGCGCTCTGTTTCGCGACAGTGGCGTGATGCGCGAGACGGAGATGGCCGTTCGGCTCCGGGATGACATCCTGGCCTTGAACAAGTCGCACTACGACTACGAGGTACGTGGATCGCTAGCGCTCGTCGAGCTGAAGCGCGGGCTCTGGACCAAGCAGTTCTTCGGCGCACGTGGTGACGACACCGTGGGCGCCCTGCATCGCGCGGCGCAATACGTCCGAGAAAACCCCTAAGAACACTTGATCTCGGCACTAGCGCATGAAAGACCCAGCATGAACGAAAAGAACGACCCCGCTGTTGCCTGCCCGCGGTGCGACGGAAGCGGCGATGACCCGTCTTCAATGCAGGGCGTCCGCACTTGCTCCAACTGCAACGGCAGCGGGCTTGTGAAGGCGTCAAGCGTCCCCATCCCCGAGGGCTCGACAATCTGCCCGCAGTGCTGGGCGTGGTGGCCTCACCACCACATGCGGGACGGCAATCCGATCCCGCGCAATCCGCCGCCAGGAATGAAGCCGCTACTCGCCGGGGCGCCCCAAGAAAACACGCCCGCAACCACCGACGATCCGTCCAAGAACGCCTGACCGCGCAGAAGGCGCCCTTGAGCTACTCTCTACCCTCCGCCCATGCCCACCCGCTCCGACCTCGACCTGCTCGACGCCTTCATCCGCAAGGCGGCGCACGAACCCATCAAGCATCACGAGGTTTCGATGGCGCTGCAGGCGCTGGAGCGAATTGAGCGGGCGCTGAAAGAAAAGGCGCAACCGGAACCAGCGCCGTCCGAGAAGAAGTAGCGGCGGCGCCCACTTCGAAGCGCATACGCAAAGGGGGAGGGTTGAAGCGAGCCGGCACAATTTCAGGTAGAATGAGGTCGTCGATGCCGTCAAACGTCTACTCGTACATTCGCGTTGGTGCCGTGTTCAACCGGCATGTGGTGACTGCCCTGCATGTTAGGGAGCGCGGAAAGCGGATGTGGCAATGCGAGTGCCAGCGCTGCGGCCAGTCGGCGCAACTCAAGCCCGGCAGGGTCGCCACTGTCGCATGCCCACGTTGCGATGGCGTGCGGCGTGACCCTAGGGTTGGGCGCAAGAGATCCGACTGGCGCGCTGGCTCCAAGAGCGGCGTGTTTGCGCATCCGTTGTATACGATCTGGGTATCAATGATCGCTCGCTGTTACCGGCGACGTGACAAGAAGACCCGTCTCTACGCGAATCGCCGCGTGTGCGACCGCTGGCGCAAGTTCAAGGATTTTGTCCAGGACATGGCGGCACTCGGCCCGCGCCCTTCACTTCAGCACTCGATCGATCGCATCGACAACGACGGTGACTACGAGCCGGGCAACGTTCGGTGGGCCACCACAACGCTCCAGCGGCGGAACCGCCCCGACAACCGCATTCTGGAGTTGGATGGGATTCGAATGACTTCGGCTGATTGGCGCGACAAGCTGGGCTTCAAGCGCAACCTGATTCGCAACCGACTCAACAACGGCTGGACGGTGCGTGAAACGCTAACGACCCCAGTAGGCGCTTGGCGAAGATCGAGGGCCTAGACATGAAACGCCGCTCGTTCCTGCTGACCGCCGCCACGGCGCTCGTTCCGTTGTCGCGGGCTCACGCGCCGAAGCGCGTGCCAGGCACCATCACTCTCCGTGGCAACGCTTCGCGGTCCGTGGAGTGGCTGGTCACCGAATGGCGTCGCGGCCCCGATGGTTCCTTCAGCACTAGCCACGTTGGCACGATACTTATGCGCAATCCCGCGTCCGGTGAGGAGCTGCGGGCGTGAAGCGTCGCGGCTTCCTTCTCGCGGCAGCCACGGCGTTTGTCCCCGTGCCGAAGGTGCCGGCGCCATTGGCGCCATCTGCTCTCTGCCTCGTCGAATGGTACTGGTTTCCGGGTCCCCTTGATGAGGAGAGAAGGAAACGAATCGAGGACTATCTCAAAGCGCGCTGGGGACTATGACCCGGGTCGAAGCCTTCTCAGGACACATTGGCGTTCGCGTCAACGGCGACCGCTACGAATACACCTGCGACGGGATGCTCTGGAGCGGCGAATTCAGCCTGCTGCTCCAGCCGCCGACGAGCATCATCTACGAGCTCGTGCGCAAGATTCGGTGGTGTCGCGATGGCGGGGCTTTCGCGCCGGGACACGAAGCGTTGGCCATGGCCGCTTGGGTCGATTCGCGAGTGGCAGAGCGCGACAAAAAGCAAAACGCCGCCCCAGCCCGCGAAGGCTGAGACGGCGTCTACACCAGCACCGAAGCGCTGGCGGGGGGATGGGATTGGCGGCTACTGCGGCTTCGGCTCGGGCAATCTCTTGGGAGAGTCAGGGCAATCGTCGTCGAAGGGCTGCTGCTTCAGCGCCGCGCCCATTCGGTCGACCGCCGGCAGGAGTGAGCCGCCGATTTGGCCGACCTTCTTCCGCAAGCAGCGCTGCAGGTCGATTCCCTCGTTGGTCGTGGTCGTGAGCTTGTCGAGCCGGGAGACCACCTTGCCCTCGAACTTTTCTAGCCGCTCATCGAGCTGCTGAGCCGTCAGGGGCGGCGGTGCCGGTTTGTCGTGCGAGGCCTTCAGGGCGTATCCGCCGCCGCCGAGCATGGCCACGAGCGCCGCCGGCGCGCCTATGCGGCGTAGGAAGACGCGTGTGACCTCTCTGACGAAGCGGCCGATGTGCTCGTCGCTCAGGACGGCATTGCCCGACGCGGGCGCCTCGCTGGCCTTAGCGGCGCGCTGCTCCGCCAGCTGCTTCTCGGCCTCCTCGGCGCGGCGCTTGTAGGCGGCGGCCTGGGCTTCGGCGGGGTGAAGGCTGGGAGGGGGCAGGGGCTGCGCTGGCTGCCCGCTGACGGGCGTTTGGGAGCGCTGGGCCTCGATGCCCGCCGACGGGGTTGCTCGCACCGTCTGAGCCGTTGTGGACGGCGCGCGCTCGGTTTTCGCAAGCTCTCGCGGGAGCGCGGGCGGCGACAGGCGCGGGATGCCGGGCAGGGTCTGGGTCCGTTGGCGAGGGGCGACCGGAGCGCCTTCGAGCCCAGGATGGTGCCTCACGGCGCCGCGCTCGGGCTGGTCGGGCGTGACGATGCCCTGGAGCTCTGGGCTACTGCCCGGGCGACGGGGCGGGGCGGGCGGGGACATTGGCCTTCGCTTCCTTGAGGTCCGCTTCCAGCTTGGTCACGAGGCCCTTGAGATCGGCCAGCTGTCGCTCGATGTCGTCGAAACGCTTCTCGCCTTCGGCCAGGCGCTTGGTTTGCTGCGCGTCGCTTTCCTCGAGAGTGATCAGCCGATTCCCGATGCTCTCGACCGAATAGACGACCTCGCTCATGGCAGCTTTGAGATCGGCAACGTTGGCGTCGGAGGCCTCCCTTGCGGCGGCACTTAGACGGAGCACCAGCGCATCATCGCGTGCAGCCCGACCCTCGCGGTCTTTTCGTTGGTCTTCGTGGATTTCTACGAGCTTGTCGTAGGCGGCTTTCCAGTACTCGGGTGGTGCAGGAGCAGGAGCAGACGGGGCAGCCGGCAGCATGGTCGCTGCGGCCCGCGTCGCTTCTGCATCATCGGCTCCGGGCGGACTCGTGTCGCGCTCCGCGCGGTCGGTGTCGGGAGCGATGGTTTCGGCGGTCTCGCGGTCGGTATCGTTCGGCATCGGCTCTCGCGTTGGAAAGTCGTCTTCGGGGTCGTCGAGGCTGGACATGTAGAGCAGCGGCGGCTGGTGGCGCAGGTGCCCGCTGTCGCAGAGCACGGACGCGATCACGATTCCGACTCCAGCATCGCGGCGCGCTTCTCGGCGTCGATGGCGTCCCACACGCCGTCCATGCTCGACATCGCGGCGAGGACAGCCTCGGTGTGCAGGTAGGTCTCGCCGTCGCGGCCGACGCAAGCAAGCGCCTCGCAGATCTCACCACTGCTCACCAGCTCGCCCGGGTTCTGACCCGCGAGCTTGCCCAAGAATTCCTTGTGCAGCGAGACGACGGTACGGGCGTAGGTGGCCTCGTCCGCGGTGAAGTATCCGGCAAGCTTGAGTGCGTGCACGTAGCCCGCGGCGTCACCAGCCAGCAGACGCTGCCAAGCCGCCGCATAGTGCCCACCACCAACGAAGTCGACGTAGCTGAACGCGCCGTCGAAGCGGTTCGCGTAGGCGCGCATCCGTGTCTGCGGGTGACCACTCGGCACAGCAACGCGAACACCCTTGATCGCCGACCCGGGGCCGCCAACAAGCTCACCTTCGGGAGCGAACCACACCACGACGTCTTTCCCGTCACGGTGAAGCACCTCGTTGAGCAGGATGCACGTGTACTGGCCAACGTACTGCTCGCCGGCCTTCACGTTCCCCCAGTTGGCATTCCAGATCGACTGCCAGCGGCCGGTCTCGAGCGCTGTTTTGGCGAGCGCCAGCGCCAGCACTTCGCGCGTTGGATCCTTGCCGAGCTTGTCGCGCAACGCGGCGCGCATGGCGTCGGATGCTTCGCCGAATCCGAACGGAGTTTTCTTCGGCGCCGTGTAGGTGGCTAGCATCTACTTCCTCCAAAGCCTGACCGCGTCAGCGAAGAACGAGAGGCCGACGACGCAGGCGGCGCCGACCAGGACGACCTTTTCGAAGGCGCGGCGCATCAGTGCACCGAGTCAGCGTTGAACGCGACGACGAACGGTTCGGCCAGACTGATGCCGCCGAGCTGGGTTGCGGCGCCTGTGCTTTGCAGCACGTCAGACTTGCAGGTCGTGGTCGTTCGGTAGACCCACGTCGGCTGCGTCACGATCGGCCCGCCCGGTACCCAGGTCGGCTCCGTGGGCCACGGTTGGATCGGTGGGTACACCGGATACGGCACGTAAACCGGCTCTGGCAGCGGTGCTGTCTTCGCGGGCTGGCCGCACTCCTGGCACAGGCCGCAGCAAGAGCAGAACTCCTTGCAGCCCGAGATGCAGCGCTTGCAGTGCTTGCAGGACTTGGACATCAGACGCCGCTCCCCGGCACGATCGGCTTGTGATGCAACGCCGCGTCCAGCCGCTTCTCAGCCTGGTCCGCCAAGATGTCGCGCTCGGCTTGCGACAGCACCTGCTCGGGCGGCTTGCCAGCGATCAAGCCCTGAATGGCCTTGCCGATGACGGGCAACAGCTCCTCGCCCGCGTCCTTGAGCAACTCGACGATGGCGTCGCGCGTCACTGGTCACCTCCGCAGGCTCGCCAATTCTTGATGGCCAGGCGGCACTCTTGGTAGGTCTTGCAGGTGTCGTCGCCGTCGTGGCACTCGACACGGATCCGCGCCTCGCAGCCGGCCATGATGGTGCTCAGCGCGACGATGCTGCAGGGCTCGGGCTTGGCGATGGTCTGCGGCACTGGGGCGCAACTCGTGAGAAGCAGGCAGGTCGCGATGGCCATCGCCACCATGCTGATCGCCAGCGCCATGTTGTCAGTGAGGCTTCGCATCTCCAACGGACTACCGCTCATGTCCTGCGGAAAGACTTCCTTGGCAGCGACGGGCGGGGAGTCTGCCGGCGGCGACTTGGGCGGATCCTTCGGCTCACCCTTGGCCAGCGCCACGACGTTACTGAGCAGCTTCGGCAGGTCCGCCGCGACAGCTTCCAGCATCTTGCCGAACGCGACGACGCGGGCCAACTCGAGCTTGAGGCCGACCTTTTCGACGAGCGAGCCGATGAGGCCGATCACGACGGGCGCGAGCGGTGAGGAGAGCAAGGCGATGAGCTGGGTGGTG
The DNA here is from genome assembly GCA_035493235.1 of Steroidobacteraceae bacterium. Lineage (GTDB taxonomy): Bacteria > Pseudomonadota > Gammaproteobacteria > Steroidobacterales > Steroidobacteraceae > Steroidobacter. The sequence goes on along the minus strand of DATJIP010000119.1, from coordinate 59,942 downwards.
GTCAATGTGGTCTCCTAAAAAAGCTCCACCGCCACCGCTCTCCACCTTGGGAGGAGGAAGCAGCGAGCGGCGGGGTGGTGTGTTAGGCTCGCGCCATGCCTTGCCGCTGTCCCTGCCACGACGGCACCCCGTGGATGCTCTGCGACTGGGCCGCTTGCTGCGCCGAACCGCGCAAGGTGACGCGGGCGCCGACGCCGGGTCTCGTGATCTTGACGATGGGGCAGAGCGCGGGGATTGCCAGGGCGGAGCTCGAAGAGACGCTGGCGGATCCGGGGATGAGCGAAGCGGAGAAGGGGCGCGTCGCTGAGCACTACAGGGCGGCGATGGCCGCCGACTAGTGGCTGCAGATCGTCAACCGGCGGCTACCGTCTTCGATCGAGCCGTCGCCGAGCGTGACGCGGCAGCGCACGACGTACTCAGCTCCCTCGGTTCCGCCAGACAGCCACAGCATGATGAAGCCGGCGTACGCGCCATCGCCCCGCGCCGAGTCCCCGATCACGAGCGCCGCGTCGCCCTCATCGATCGCCAGCTCGAACGTGTCGATCTCCCCGCGGTCTTCGATCGCCAGCCAGCGCGTCCAATCGAACCAATAAGGCAGGTTGGACTGTGGGTCTTTGGAAGGCCACGAACGGATTGAGCACGTCATGGTGGGACGACCGCGATGCGAGGATTGAGCTCGTTCGGGATGATGAAGACGGCGCCGGACTGGAGCTGGACGTTGGCGCCTACGTCGACGGTCAGGTCGATCGCGATGGCAGCGAATACCGGCACCGACATCTGCAGGGTGGCGCTGGCAATGACCTCGTCCGAGAGATCGATGGCCGCCGTGAAGGTGACCTCGATTGCGCTCTGCAGCAGAACGGAAACCGCGACGTCGTCCGCTACATCAACGGCGATCGTCGCGGGGATTGACTCGGAAAGCGTGACCGATGCCGTGACGTCGTCGGAGATGTCGACGGCCGCGGATAGCGAGACGGCGTTGTTGGCGAGCAGGTTCGCGGACGCCGCCGCGCCGCTGTACCAGGCAAACGCCGCCATGCGCTAGGCCACTTTCCGCACGCTGGTGTCGAACGCCCGGTCCGTGCCCGCGGTTTTGGTCATGGTCACGTCCCACCCGTTGACGACGGTGATGGGCGGCGTGCAGAAAAGCTCGCTCTGGGCGTCGCTCAGAACCGCTTTGAACAGCAGACGCTTGGTCCCGCTGGCACGCGCAGTCTCATAGACCTTCACGACGAACTCGTCGCCTTTGGCCATGTTCGAGATGTCGATAAACGCCTGCATGACGCACGCGGTTGTGTCGGCCTGCAGTGACGACGTACCGCTGAGCAGGCTCAGCTCCGTGGTCGAAACGGACAGGGCCGTTTGGGGCGTCTGCGTGATGGCCATCGCTCAGGCCCCAACGCCCCAGGTGATCGTCATGGCCGTGCAGGAGACGACTGCGCCAGCGACGATGCTGAGAGTGTTCAATTGGCACTCATTTCCGCTCGATGGGCTCGACGTCGTCACCCCGAGATCGACAACGGGCGTGGTGCCGTTCGATTCGACAATGCGCACGAACGACGCGGTGCCACTGGCATCTGCCGAGGAGTCCGACGCGATGGCGCTGGCCGTCAGGACGCCGCCGCTTTCGGTGTATGACGTCGCGCCCAGGGTGAGCTCAGCCAAGAGCGTGTTGCCCGAGAGCGCCGTGTTGGCGGTGGCGGGGCGCGTGCCCGAGTAGACGCGGAGCTTGCCCGAGTTGGCGTTGTCGATGAGGGTGACGAGCGCTTCGCTTCGGCGCTCGACGGCAAACCTAGCCATGAGATCGTGCTTTCCGGACGCACCTCGGCCTTCGCCGCGAACGTCCTGTAGTGGTCAGTGCGTGATGATGGCTACGCGCACGCAGCCGGGTTCAGGGACGATGAAAGGCGTGTGAGCCGAAGCGGAGAGATCGTTGGTGATGTCGACGGCGATCGTCATCGTCATGGTCTCGACGACGGTCACGGATGCTGTGACGTCCCCGGACACATCGACCGCGACGGCGATCGCCACCGCGGGGCCGGCGTCCTGGGAGTCGAGCAGGAGTAGCGACACGCTGCCCCTACACGTTGACCAAAACGAACCTGTCGCCGTTGGACGGCGTGCCCGTGAAGCCGCTGAGGAAGGTCAGGAACTTCGTCGAGCCGTTGTAGCCTGTAACCTTCTTGGTCTGCCCGAGCAGCGCTCCGCTCGTGAACGTCATGAAGGTGTCCTTCCAAAAGTCGGTGGTCGAGCTGGCGAGGTCGGTCTTGAACGTGGACGACGTGTTGCTCGGATCGGTGAGCACCTGGCCGCTCGGGTGCCCGGACGTCGAGCCTTCCTTGTCGAAGGGCTGCATGCCGGTCTTTTCGACGTACCAGTGGAGCCAAATGCAGTCGGTCTCGGCTGCCGTCAGGACGAGGGCATAGCGCCCCGTTGAGCCGATCTCGGAGGGCGCGTTGGTGGCGCTCGTGAAGCTGCCGCCATCCTTGCTGATCTTCACATCGGTGTTGAGCAGAGTCAGGCCGCTCTTGCGCGCCGGTGGGTTGGACGTGTCGATCGCGATGATCGTAACCGTCTGCTGCTGGGCTCGTCGAAGCATGGGTCAACTCACCGCGTGGAGGGCGACCTCGTAGGTGCCGCTGGTGGTGCCCGAGCAGCTCATGCGCGCCGTTAGTCGCGTCGCCGCCGGGATATCTTGGAAGCACGGCATGCCGTTCATCGGTCCCGCCACCGTCTCTGTGGAGCCGATGCCCCACCACGACGATTGCAAGATCTCTTCTTCGGTCGCCGCGCCCACGCCGATGTCCATGGCGAGCGCACGGGCCACCATATTGGTGTTGTTGTTCTGCTGCAGGCTCGGCACGATCGCGAAGTGGCTCTCGCTCGTGCTGGCGGTGATCTGCGTCCACGAGCCCTCGGCCCCCGATGCGCCCGGCGTGACCGCGGTGGCGTTCGGGACGGTGCCCATGCCGTAGGTCACGACCTTGCTGCCGACACGGAAGGGCGGGTAGCCGTCGCCGCCGTACAGGAAGATGGCGACGCGCATTGCGGTCGCGGTCCGGACGCCCGCCGCCTGTGCGGAGATGCGGGTGCCGGCTGGGATGTAGAGCGGGAAGTCCCAGGTCTTGGCCATACCGCCGATGCTCGTGACGGGGTCGCCGCAATAGCCCATCAGGAGGTCGGGGATGATGATCTCTTCGGTGGCGGCTCCCACCATGATGTCGAGACTGCCGTCGCTGGCGGCGCCGCTTGATGCGTAGGCGGAGGCGCAGACACGGATCCAGTAGGCATCGAACGCCGTGGAGGCGATCAGCTGCGCGGGCGTACCTTTGGTGGACGCGCTCGCGCCTGTGGTGACGGCGGTGCCAACGGTCGTTGCGCCGACCGTGCCCGTGTTGTGGTCGCAGCGAAGCACGCCCTTTTGGGGAACCCAGAGCATGAGGACTTTCTGTTGTGGTGCGGCTAAAGGCCGAACGAGAGCGTGTGACTCGGCAGCGAGCGGCTCTGCTTCGACTTGTCCCAGAGCAAGCGTTGGACTTGCTGAGCCACGAGCGTGCCGCACGAGATGTATCCCGGCGTCGTCATGTGGATGCCGTTGATCTCATACGCGACAGAGTTGCGATCCACGAAACGCAGGTAGCTGCCTGCCGCGGTCAGCTGCTCGCCTTCGAGCAAACCCGGGCTCGTTTTGCCGACGATGTTCGAGTTGGTCTGGATGATGATCCGCTCGGCGGGGCCGATGATGTTCTGGAGAGCACCGTGGGTGAGTTCGAAGTTTTCAGACCAATTGGTCACAACTGCGAGGCCCGCGGGAGTGCTGGTGTCGTAGCGAGCTTCTTCCTCACCCTGGTCGCGAATGTGAATGTGCGTGAACGTGTCGCCGGGAAAGCGAGCAACGAGGATCGGATAGACTTCGGCGACCTCAGCGATGTACAGCTGATAGTAAGGGTGATTCGGGATCCACTGGTTCGAGTACGTGGAGCCCTTCGAGATGTTGATGATGACCGGGTTGAAGCCCGCTTCGTAGAGCAGCCTGCCGACCGTGCGGTCTTTGCCGTGGGAGCCATCAAGCGGACGGAATGCTTCGCAGTCGATGGAGCTGAGGAGCGTGTCCCAATAGTCGACGTTCGCATAGGTGCCCGGATTCCCCGCGTTAACGTAGGCCTCTCCCGGGTCGACACCCCAGGAGTTAGATTGCCCCGTCATCCAGAGCACGAGTCGATTCGTCATGTGTCGTTCGGGAGGCTCGGCCCCGCAGGCGAGGGCCAGCAGCGCCAAGAGCACCAGCCGCAGCGACCGCATCAAAGACGCCACTGCGACTTCAGGTAGGTTTCTTTCTCGAGCACGCTGTCGGCGCTCAGCGAAGCCGAGTAGATGAGCACCTCAGCGAGGGCCCCATCGATGCTGTTGCTGGGCGTGCCAGCTGTGTTGCGCGCAAAGAGCAAGCACTCGTTGAAGGTGCAGGTGCCGACGTTCTGCGCGCCCGACCCGCTCAAGCTCACCGCGGAGCCGTCGACGCGCAGCGCCATCGTGGTGCCGGCCTGGTTCCAGCTCGAATAGTGAAAGCTGGTGTCGATGCTGCCGCCGCTTGGGAGCGCGCTGCTCGCGGCGTCGTCAGTCTTCGTCGAGCGATAGGCCGGCGTATTGGTGACGCCGAAGTCAAAGCGGGCGGTTGTGCCGCCGCCCGTGTTGCCGAAGTTGAGCCACGGGTTCGAAGCGCCAGGCGCCGCGGTGTTCGACTTCATCACCATGAACACGGTGATCGGCGTGTCATTGCCACTGAACGTGTTGGCGAATGAATCAGTGCACGAAAGGCGCGTGTTGTTGCTGCCGTTGCTCGTGATGATCGGGCGGTTGTTCAGTCCCTGCCAGATGGGGCGCGGGCTCGAGGTGACGCCACCCGTACCTGAGAAGACGTGACCGGCGATCTGGTCGGTCCACGATGCGGTGGTGGCCGTGTACGTGTGGGCGTTGACGACGCTATAGGTACCGACGGGGAACGCCGCCGTGATGCCGAGGTCGAGCGAGCCGCCGTTGGTGAGCGAGACGCTGGCGCCCGTCGTGAGTCCGGTGATGTAGGGCGTCGTGCCGCCGTCGACATAGACGTCGAACTTTGCTTGGCCGCGCGACGTACCACCCGACACGTCCGAGATCTTGAGCACCAGCCCGATCGACTGGTTCAGGTTGCCGCTCAGCGTGACCGGCGCCGGGGCTCCTGTGCCGGTCGCAGCGGTCGTGCTGTTGAGCGCGAGCCCTCGGTCAGCGATCAGCCAGCAAACCAGGCTGGCCGAGTCGAGCATCGATGCTGGCGACGACGCCGCGCGAGGCTGCCCAGTCGATAGCCCAAGGCCGCGACTTAGCCCAAGCGGCGAAAGCTCGATGCGCTTGCTGACGGGCATCCACAGTGCGCCCATACAGGCGAAGCTGTAGGCCTTCCGCGCAATCCGGCGCGGCGCCGATGAAACGGTCTCCAGCATGCGCCGTTACCGGTGCGAGTAGACGACGTCGATCGTCCAATCGATGGTCGTTGCAGCCTTGCCCTGAACCTTGATGTCGACCGCTTGGGTGCCGGTGTTCAGCGCGTAGCCGATCTGCGTGCTGTCGCCCCAAGTCGCGTCGTCCTTTTGGAGCGACACGCCATCGGAATGCGAATACTCGGTGACGTTGCCAGAGCCGTTGCGACGCACCGCGAGGGTTGTCTCGCGAAAGGCGCGGTTGCTCGATCCGCTCTGTTTTCCGGCCCAGCGAATCGCAATGGACGTGATTGCGTCCGCAGCAACAGAGATGGAGTAGACGGTCGTGAGCGTCGCGTCCGTCGTGGTCGAGACGGCCTGGAGCCCAACTTCGCCCGTGATGAGCGCCGTGCCGTTGTGGAGCTGCGACTCGAACCGCGTGCGCTTGCTGGTGCCGCCAGCGGCGTCGCCGACGAAGCGGAGAATGCCGGCGTCGTAGAACGACGCGCCGTCATAGCCGCGGGCGACCATTGAGCCGAGATGGTCGTCTGCGCTATGGGCAGAGGGCGAAGCGTGCGTGCCGCGGCACTTCTGAAGCACCACGCGCGCGCCGTTGGCGTCTGCGCTGGCTTGCCGGTGGCAAAGACCGCGGAGCGAGCCCGAGCCGGTCGTGCAGCTCTCGAAGCTCCCAGCGTCACTCGTGGCGGTTGGTGTGCCGGAGGTGGCGCCGACGAATTGGCCGGTGGTGCGAACGACCTGCGAGCCGAAGTCTGGCGAGATCTTGGTACCGTCAATCGCTGCTGACGAAGAGACGTTCGCGTTGGCGATTTTCCCCGACGTCAGCGCGTTCGAGGTGCGCATCAGCACCTCGTCGTTGTTGGCGATCGAAGTCAGGCCAAGCGCACCCGTCGAGTTGGCAGAGCGCGTTACGACACTGCAAGCCGTCCCGCTTGCCAACTTGGACAGCGCAATGGCCGCAGCTGCGTCGATCTCGGAGTTGGTTACGGGGTAGGCGACCGCATCGCCTGACACGGTGCCTTGGGTGACACTGGTGAGCTTGTGGCTCCCCATGCTCTGGTTGCCCGTGAAGGGCACCGTGCCCGTGCGCTTGACGACGTCGGCAGCGGCAACGCCGGAGTCTTGGAGAACTTTGCCGGTCGTGCCGTTAAAGCTGGGGAGGTCGCCGTTGGTGGAGGAGCCGGGACCGGTGACGTCGCCCGTGGCTCCTCCGCCCGAGGCCGCGAGCAAAGCATTGATGACTTGCGACCACCCGTGCGTCGAATCGCGATAGTTACCCTCGTCAGCGCAGATCGGTAGCAGTGAGCTAACGTTCCGTGTGCCGACAACGCGGTAGGCTACGGATGTGGCGCCAGCGGCGTCGGTCTGGGTGCATTTGACGACCCAGGCGCGGCCAAGCCCGTCTCCTGGGTCCGCGACCTGCGTAAAGCTGGCAGTGACTCCGAGCGGAGCACCGCTAAGCGTAATTGTGGGGGCCGTCGCGCCGCTCTTGCTGCCGGAAGAGATCTCCCATGCAATCGTCGTGAAGCTCTGCGAGAGCGCCGCGAGAGCAACCGAGCCGCCATAAGCGACGATGTGCTCTTGCACGTCCGGATCGCTGTTGACGCTGAATTCAGCACTGAGAGTCATGGTACCGCCGTCAGGTCAACGGTCGACACGTCGCCGTTGGGGTCCTTCACGCACAGCGCGTCCTGGTCGCTCGAGTAGTACATGGTGACGCCCGCTGCCGGCGCGGGAATGGTCGAGTCGCCACGGGGGCTGAACCGCACAGCCTCGACTGGTTCAGCAATCGAGACGCTCTGCACGGTGATGCGGAGTTGGTACGTGGTCACGCCATCGACCAGCGCTGTGATCGCGTAGGTGCCGGCAACGTCGGGCACGAACGTCGGAACTGCCGATGTCGTGTCATCGAGCCCCGCACGCGACCGCGATGACGCCGAAGGTTGGGCAATACCCCACTGGAACGTGGTGCCCGATGGATTCACACCCAACGTGACGCGCTCGCCTGTCACGAAGCCTGATGCCGTGTTGTCGGAGGCCGGCGTAAACGAGGGCGCAGAAGCGCTCGCCGCTGTAATTCCTGCCATGTTGTCGGTACTTTCAGAGCGGCTTTTCGGCGAAGCCGGCAGAAGCGATCAGCCACATTGCGCCCGAGCTTTGCGTCGGTGGCGCGACAGCGCTGGTCGAGGCGAGCACAGAGAGAACCACCTCGCCGAGCGCCATCAACGCTGGTCGATCTGCGAGCAGATTCACGGTGTCGCTGAAGAGATGGTAAGTCAGCGCGGCGCGGTGCCCGTCGTATGAGCGACATAGGTCCGCTACGGCCCAGTACGAATCGGAAAGCTCAGAGGCGCCCGCGATGAGAGGCAGGTTGCGGTTGTCGTTCTTTTTGACGCCGGCCTTCTCGTGGTAGTCGGCGCTGTCACGACCCGACGCGACCCCGCCCATCACGGCGTCATTCAGGTAGTGCTGACGCAGCTTCGGGATCGCTTCCGTCACGCCCTCGGCCAAAGCCTTTGCCGATGCTGTACTGCCGAGCGCCACCGGTAGGCCGTTGTCGGCGTCATCCGTCTGGTGGATTCCGGTCTCGATTAGGTGCGCGTTCCACTTTGCGATCAGATCGGCGAATACGGTCGCGACGTCGCCGACCGCTGTGCCCGCCGCAACGTCAACCAAGTCGATCAGCGCATTGCGCACCGACGTCGACTCGATCACCGCTAGGGCTTTGGTCGTGCCTGAAGTGGCCAGCACCGCTGGCGAGACTTCGCCGTGCGTGGCTTGGGTGGTCGCACGGATCGTGGCATCCCAAACCCACAGCACAACCGTGACGGTGTCGGCGCCAACGGAGATCTCCGAGGTTAGGCGCTGTCCGATGAAGAGTGAGAGGGTGGCCTCACCGCCGACCTTGGTCTCGCTCGGCGCGCCATCCGGCGAGCGCTGGTAGCCGCCACCATAGGAGCTCGCTCCGCGCGTGTACTCCTGTGCAACGAGCGTGTACTTTCCGCCAACGTCGAAGCGGCGGCGCTCCGGGCGCTTCTCGCCGCCGTCGCCCTCGTAAAACGGTATCCGGCTTAGACCAGAATCATCCAGCTTCTTGCGGAGCTCGGAGCCGGGCGGCGCGGCGGTGACCCATACACGCACGAAGTTCGCGCCGGTTCCAGTGAGCGCGAAGATGACTTGCGTATCACGGTTCGGCGCTGCGTAGACCGGAACCGTCGAAAGCGTGGTCATGAACCGAAGCGCTGCCAGGTGCCGGAGATGCGAACAAAGAGCGCGCCCTCTCCGTTTGCGGCCGTGAAGGTAACGAGCCCATTGAAGTCCTGGCTGACACCCGAGGCGTTGTAGAGACGGAACCAGTCGTTGTTCCCAACGCCGGTTGCTGTAAGCGTGGTCGTGGTCGATGAGCCGTGCGTGACCTTGACGTGCTGGAAGCTGTTGATGTCAACGCTCGCAGCGGCCGTCGATACCACAATGCCAGTCTTCTGGATGTGACCACCGCTCGTAGGCGTCAGGGTGCCTTTCAGCGCGACAGGGTCACTCGCCGCATTCCCCAGATCCGCGCCACCATTCAGTTGCGCGTAGCCGTTGAACGTTGGGGTCCCGCTCACGGTCATGCCGTTGCTGAACGAAACCGGGTTGGTACCTGCAAACGTGGCATCGTCGTCGAATTGGATCGCGCTGCTAACCAACGGTACGGACAGCGAGCCGGCAATGTCGACGTCGTTCGCGAACGCAGTGTTCCCGCTAATCGTTGGCGCGACTAGGGTGTCGCTGATGGTGACGGTGTCGCCGCCGATAGTAAGTGGCGCGCTCAGCGTGTACGAACCGCCGCCCGCGCCATCGAGCGCGTGAGTGAGTTGGGACGCGACGCTGTTGATCTGGGTGGACGTCAGGATCTCGCCGAAAGCCCAGCCCAGCGGTTTTGGATTGGTGAGAGTCATCCGAGCTTAGTTCCAGCAGTCGGCTTGCCAGCGCCAAGCCCATAAACGAGCTCGGTCTGGCGCGCGGGATGGCGGAGCACCGTGCGTGCAGCGCCGCTTTCGAGGCGCGCTGGCGCAACAACGCCGTCCGCGACCACGATCATCCTCCGGGCTTTGAGGTAATCGCACCCAGCAACAACCTCGTTGGGCTCGAGCCGCGGATCCCAGTTGGATCGCAGGTAGGCCAGCAGTTGCTCGCCGTCCATCGCGCCGTCGCGCGCCACCGCGTTGTAGACGCTGAGCGCCAGCGTGCTTTCGTGCAGTCCCGTCATGATGGCGTAAGCCCCGTGAGATCGAGCGAAGAGACGTCGAGGAAGAACCCGTCGCTACCGACCGTCCACCCGAAGGTGCAGTACGCCGGGAGCATGCGGTGCAGGAGCTGGAACAGCTGCACATCCACAAGCTGGCGGTATTCACCAAGTGGCATGCCCGGCGGGATCTGAGTCACGACCGTGAACCGGCTGCGCTCGCTGATCCAAGCGCCGCCGCCGAGCGAGAAATCGGCCGGACCAGGGTTTACGCCGGGCCAAAAGGTGATGACCGGCGGAGTGGAGAGGGCATCGCCGAACGTGAAAAACGAATCGACGTAGACGTCGCCGATCAGTGCCTGCACGGCCGTCTGGATGGTGGTCAGGTTGAGGCTAAGGATCGCCTTTTGGTGAGCCGCGCACCGCTGGCGGATCTGCCACTTCTGGTCACTTGAGCGTGACGGCACCTTGAGCACCTCCACCCAATAGGGGAGCGCGTCGTCGGCCGTGGCTGGCTGACTGTTGGCCTGGAGCTTCTCAGGCATGCGCCAGCCCCACCAAGCCATGAGGCGCGCCGTGGCGAGGTTTTCGCAATGAACGAGCGTTCCACCGATGCGCTGCGAGTAAGCCGATCCGCGCATCGCCTGGAGCTCGCGGTAGCAGAGCCAAGCGTAGGGCGCATTGCCTTCGGTGCTACTGGCGCGCTTGCTTGGATCGCCGCCGTAGTCGCCGACCGCAGCTTCGCGCGACCAGCTGGGCTTGCCGCTGGGTACGATTGTGGCTTCGCCCATGGCTCACCAAACGCGCAGCGAGAATGGTGTTGCAGAGGCCACCCCGGCGTCGGTCACGGTCCGAACACGGACGACGTTGCCGGTGATGGTGCAAGTTGGAAAGCGACCAGCGGCCGCGTGCGGACGGGCAATCGCCTGACGAATCTTCAGCGGGTGTTGCCGCTCGTAGTCGTCAGTCCAGTAACTCGGGAATGTGACCGAGACGTCGCCGGCGCCTCCAACGGTCACCGTGGGCGCGTAAAGGGTGCCGGCGCCATTCTGGCCGAAGTAGTACGTGATCGAAGCAGCGAACGGCGACCCGGAATCCTGGTTGCAGTAGAGCCGCGCGAGCGGCGCCGTGCGCTTGATGGCCACCAGGTCCGCGGAAAAACGGGCGTGCTGTTCCGGCGCCCAACCCTCTTCGGGGTTACCGCCAAGCCGTATCGGCAGCGGTGCAAAGGCTCCCCAGGGCATCAGCCCACCTCGAGCGTGACCCGTGCATCGCTGATCGCTGCGCCCGCGTGGCTGATCGCGCGAACGCGCACCGTCGAACCAGAGATCACGCAGGGCGCCGCGCCACCGGTTGCGCCGTGCAGACCCGCATCGGCAGTCTTGGGCACCCATGCGCCGGCTACGCCGTAGTCGTCGGAGTAGCTCGCGGAGAATGTGAACGTCACGTCGCCCGTGCCGTTGCGTGCTGCGCTGGGAAACCCAGTCGGCGCTGCGTCGCCCACGTAGCTGAGCAGCCGAACGCCCGTCATACCATCAGCGACTTCGATGGTGGGCGCCGCCGGCACGCTGTCACTGCACAGGTACGTGATGACCCACATCGGGGCCGTGCGCGCGACGGCTGCGAGGTCTGAGCAAGCACGGCAGAAGTCCTCTGCGCCCACGTCGGTGAGCGCGTTGACCACGCCCTGGCCCATATAGTTGCGCTTGTTCACGTTCCCGCCGTAGTCGGTATGCGACGTTTGTCGCGTCCACGCCGGGGCGCCTGTGGGGATGATGGCGGTCATTGCGGGTAGACTGCGAAGTGGCGCGGAACGAGGATGTTCGGCGGATCGTCAACCGACGCCGGGACGGTGGGTGTGGCGGTTGGCGCGTACCCGAAGTCGATGTCGGTGACTTCCGGGTGTTTGTTCGTGAAGCCTTTGAGCGTCGCCTTCGTGATCGAGCTCGGAGCCTCGTCGGAGGCGTTGGGGTTGCGGAGCGCGCGAGGTAGGCGATCCGGGTCGTTCTCGAGGATCTCACCAGGTCCCAGCGATTCGAGCAGCGCAACCCAGCTCTCGCCGTACGCGGTGAGGTTTTGGGCGTTGGGGCAGATGAAGTCGCCGTTGGCGACTCCAACGCCGTTCTTGCCGACGAGCGGTCGGTCGAGCGTGAGCGCCCAAGCTCCCGCACTACCCGTGTGGCTGATAACGAGCCCCGTGTAAAACATGCGATCGGCCGGGCTCCACCAAGCGATCTCGGTTTGCCCATTCGATGGCGCTGTCGCGGTGTTGGCAGTCACCGTGATCTGGCTGTAGTCGCTGGGTGATCCAGAAACCGTGACCTTGTTGGCGTCCGCAACCTCGAGGGTGGGCCACACGCTTTGGTTGGTCCACCCCTGGCCGTTGCCGCCTGAAAGCGTAGAGGCTGGGATCTCGATGAGCAACGTGAAGTCGACCAGCTCATCTGCCGAAGCACGAACAACCGTCTCTACGCCCGTCGTCGCATCTGATTGAATCGTGTTGCGGATCTTCTGGATCAGCGTCGTCGAAGGGGAGCGCGAGTAGTCGTTGGCGCTGCGGTCGAATGCTCTCACCGGCACAATGAGCTGTGAGCTCGGGCCTCCAGGAGCTGCGTACACGTACGTGTCCGAGATCGAGGCAAAGCGATCTTGTACGAACTGTCGCCAATAGGCCCAGTTGCCACCGGCGGGCTTGTTGCGGCGGGTGTTGAGGATTCGCGCTCGCTTGCGCGCGTCGTTCTCGGCGTCGGTGCCACCCGTGAGCGGGAAGGCGTTCGACACCTTGGCCGCCTTGGCTACGTTGGTCGGCGCCGAGACGAATTGAACAGCCTCGCCGCCTTTCAGGTTGGTTAGCGTGCCGACGTCGATCGCTTCGACGTCGATCTCCTGCTGGTCAGCAGGATTGACGACCGTGCCGACGGTGCGGATCCTGAGCCCGTTCGGCAGCTTGGCCTGTGTACCGGTCGCGATCGTGGTCGCGCCAAAGACCGTGATCTTGATCTTGCCGGTCGATCCCGCCGGCTGCACCACCGGCAGACCGTCACCCTCGCGGATCGCGTCGAGGTCATCACCAACGGCGGTCAGCACGTTCGTGCTCTTGCCGTGGATGGCGATGTTTGCGAGCGCCACCAGCCCGAGCTGCGCGTCGGCCTCGGCCTTGATGTACCAATCCGTACCCGGTTCGATCGGCGGCTCAGCGACGCCAGTGTCAATAGCTGCGAGGCGCGCGTCCTGCAGCCACTGATCGCGCAACTCAGCGCTGCCGCTGGGCACGAAGATGGTCGCGAATTGCTCAGCCATTACGGGTTCGGGTTGAAGTTCGAGACTTGGTCGGTGAGCTTCGTGGTCAGATCCGTCCAGCTCACGGTGATGCGCGCACGACCGCCAGCGCCGCGCTGGGCGACGATGCTGTCGACGCGGATGATCTTTTGGGTGTCGGTCAAGTGGCGCAGCGCGGCGCGCACGGAGACCTCGATGTCGCCCTGAAAGCGGTCGCCCATCTTGCGAGGCAGGCGAATGCCCAGCCAGTCGAGCGTCGTGGCCGAACCGGTCAACGTCGTGATGGCCAGCAGTACCTGCTGGCGCACCGGCGGCATCTGCTTGAGTTGCCCGGTCTCGGGATCCTGCTCGTAGTCCTTGGTCGCCGGGTTGATGTACAGGCAGCCGGCGGGGCCGACGGGCGGTTCGCTTGCAGAAACGGGGGTCCCGAGCCCCATGGGGCCGGTTCCAAAGGGCATGACGCCGAAGCCAGGCATAGGAGGATCTCGAGGTGGGCTTGCAGGCCGAGCGGTTGGTGCTTACCGTTGGCGGCTATGCGCTGGTCGGTGCGTGCCGGAGAGCACGAGGCGGGACCGTACGAGGAGGCCGAGCTTGAGGAGCTCGTACGGAAGGGCCTGCGTGACGCGCTGGTGCGTCCGGAGGGTGGATCGTGGGTTCACCTGTCCGCGTCGCCGTTCGCGCGTCTGGTGGCCAAAGCGCCCGACCAATCGCACTTCGGCATGAAGGTCGCCGTAGCCGCCTTCGCCGTCTTCGTTCTTTGGGTCGCTTGGAACATGTTCGGGCACCCAAGCGTGATCGTCGTTCACTAGGAGTACCGTGATGCTGAAGCGTTCGCTCGAGTCGTTGGTCGGTGGGTGTGTGGTCTACGCCGCGATGGCGGCTTGCTCTGGTGGCGGCAGTACACCGCACGCGGCACTACCTGGAGCAAGCGGCGACGCACACGCTCTAGAGGGCGGACAGCCGAGCATGGGGGGCGCGCCCGTGACCGGCGCCGGCGCTAACTCGCTCGCCGGCGATCCCGTGCCGAACGCGATGGCGGCTAGTGGCAATGCGGCAGGCGGGGCTGGCTCAGATCCTGCGTGTGGCTGCGTCGCACCGGAGCCAATCGTGGTTGAAGCCGCTTGTGAGCCGGGCAAGAGCACGGCCTATTTTGCGGTCGCGCAATTCCCCGGAAAGACCGTGAGCGAACTGGCCAGCGTTCGCGTGCTGGTAAAGTTCCCTGACGACGCTCCGACCAAGTTTCCGGCTTCTTTTGCTGAGTCCTACACGATCGGGGTCGCTCAATTGGACGACGGGGTCGCCGCCGTACAGTGTGGCTCCGCCACGGTACACGCTGAGAAGGTAACCTTCACGCTCTAGTTAAACGGGCACTCGGCTTGGAGTGCTGGGATCCGCGGCGGCACTTCCGGGATCGGGAAGCCTGGCAACGGAAGTTTTGGCCGCGGCAGCCTGGGTTTCGAAGGCAGATCAAGATCCACCTGAAATGACTCCAACCGAGGTGGTAATTCAGGGCGAGCGAACTCCGGAAACGGAATGCGAGCTCGCGGCAGATCCAAGCTGATTGGGAAATCGACCTCGGCGTGAAAAACCGGCAGCGGCGGCGGAACCTCAGGGAGCGGGAAGCTCGGGACTGGAAGGCGCGCTCGCGGTATGTCGAGGTTGCACACAGGCTACTTGCTTGCGTTCTGCACCGCGGTCATCGCGATTGCTAGGCTTCCGCCCGGTGATCCTGTCGGTGGCCCCTGCATCAAACACAGCCCCGGGGTCATTCCCGGCAGCGAGAGATTTCCCACAATCCGCACCTTGCCGTTGCTGATCACGAGACCAGCGCCGCTCTTGTCGATTAGCGAGATCGACCCGTCGTCACCGATCTGAATCATCGCCCCGCGGGCCGCGATCTGCGCCTTCTTGTTCTTCCCGTCGAGCAAGAAGAGCATCGACTTGCCCTCAGCATCGTCGACCGCCAGCCCTGCCTGCTTCTTCTCGTTCTTGAGGAAGCACTGCGCGCTCGCCTTGGGGCCTGTCGCGTGGATGGTGGTGTCGCCTGGCCGCAGTTTGCCGGTGAAGCCCGCGTCGCGCGTGTCGCGCCCAGCGAAGCACACCACACTCTTGCCGCCGCAATCGCGAAAGAACAGGCCCTCGGCGTAGCCGTCGCTGGTTTTCGGATAGGGCACCGACGACACACCGAGCGTCTGAAAAACATCGACCTCGCCGCCGGGCTCGACGTCGTCGTTGTCGTTGCCGACCGCTACGTTGACCTGCCATGTCACGACGCCAGCGACGACTTTCGACGCGCCCAGGATGCCGATGTCTGCGGTCATTTGGCTTCTTCAGCGATCTGGAACGACTCCGGACGCCACAGCTCCAGATCGCACAGCGCGCCCTGATTCTCGTCGTAGCGCAGCGTGCGCTTGGCCACCCAGAGCGGCTCGTGCACGTTGCAGATCGCGTCGTTCACGTTCGCGATCGTGTTCACCGAGTAGACGGCGCCGGTGCGGGGATCCTTGTGACCACGAACCGTGCAGGTGTAGCGCAGCGTGTCTTTCAAGCGGTCGGCGATGGCGCGCTTGGCTGCCGACTCGAGATCTTCAGGACTGCGAGCGTCCTGGTCTCGGAAGAACAGGAGCCGGTACAGCAGCGCTTTGAACCCCGCGTCTGACTTGAAAACCTCGTTGCGATCTGGCGCGATTGCTCGCTGCAGGATCCGACCCATCTCCGAGTTGAAGGCCTCGGACAGCTCCTTCATCTTGAAGAGCTTCTTGTCGCCGCCGGTCTGCTGCCCCTGCTGACCAAACGTGCCAACGAACAGCGCGTAGGTCGGAAAGCTCGAATAGTCGCGCTCCGCTTCGCCGCTTACGATGTTGTTGGCGTTGGCGGCGTTGGGGTCGTCGCTCCGGATCAGCTCGTAGCTGGCGTCCTGCGTGTAGTCGGGCGCGTCGATGACCAGCGTGTTGCGGTCTGGGCCCGGCTGAATCGTAGCGCCGTTGCGCGCGGTCGGCCGGTTGATGAATTCGAAGATCCCCTCGCCGGGCTTGGGTTTGTACGACTGCTCGAGCTTTCGTTTCCGGCGCTTCCGCGGCTTCCGGCGGATCTTCCGGCCGCTCCGGATCTCCGCCATCAGGATGTTTTCGAAGTCGGTGATCTCGAAGATGCCGCAGGGGCTTGCTGCACCGTGAATCAGGTCCGCGAGCTCGGTCTTGGCGTCGAAGCTCAGGTTGGGGTCGCAGTTGCACTCGACCAGGTCACTGAGGTAGTCGCGCCCCTCGCAAGTGACGACGCTGCCGTCATGGCCGATGCGTGTCTTGTCGATGCGCCCGAGCACCTGGCTGGCGCCATCGACCGTCAATTCACAGGGCTGCAGCTCGAGGAATTGCCCGTCCTCGCGCCGCGCCGGGTACAGGTCAAAGCTGAAGCCGTCAGTGCTCGTAAGGTAGGCCGAGTCGATCGACCAGCTCTTGAACCGCGTCTCGGTGCGCCCAAGTAGGTTGAACCGGACCTCGAGCAGGCTCTCAGGCTGCGCGCCGCTCACGACGCCTCGTCACGTTGATGACCGTGCCGCCAGGGACGAACGGGGAGCGCGCCAGAGCCGGGTTCTGCTCGAGCAATGCTGCCGTGGTCATGCCGACTTCGCGCGCCAAGGCGCTAAGCGTGCGGCCGTAATTGACCGTCGTCTGGACGATCTCCTTGGTCGGATCTTGGGCTCGCTTCGCCAGCGACACGGCGTTGGCGCGGTTGCGGCGGACGGCGCGTTTGAGCGGCCAGACGTCAGGGTTTTGGAGCCGATCGATCTGCTGGTCGATCTTTTGGTTCTTGTACGCGAAGTCTTCGAGCGCAGCGACGAACTTGTCGTGCTGCGCCTCGAGTTGCGCACCAAAGCCGGAGATGGCGTTCAGCACGTCCATGGTCGGCCCCGGGCTGGGCTCCTGCTCCCAGTTGACCTTGGCGAGCTCGGCATCAAGCGAGCCCGCCACCGAGCTCAGGCCTTGGATGTTGATGGTCTTTAGGTCTTCGACTTCGTCGGCGTCCGGCGCATGCTCGAACTCGACTCGCACGTCCGTGCCGTCGCGCTTCTGCATGTCCATGTCGTCGTTCCAGCTGACCGGCGTGCACACGAACTCGCCGAGCACAGGATCGACCATCACGCCCTTCTCGCGGTCGCGCATGGCGGCAAAGAGGAGCGGGTACCACGTCGTGAAAAGGTCCTTGTACGGGCCGACAGCGATCCCCTGGCGCATCGGAAGCACGTACGAGAAGATCAGTGAATGCGGACCGAGCTGCTCGATGAAGTCGTTGTCGCGGTACTGCAGGCGATGCTTGGCGCCCTCGTGCGCGAACGACACTTGGCGCGACATCACCGGGTACTTCTGATCGCGCCACTCGAAGAACGGCAGCTTTGAAAGTGCGTCGATGTCGAAGGTCGTCATGACTTAGCCCTTCACGGGGCTGGGGGCATTGCCGCGGTTTGGTCCCGCGGCCTTGAGCGCGGTGGCCGCATCCTGGAGCGCCGAGGCTGCGGCTTTGAGCTCTGTACCGCCCCCGGCCTGCTGCAGAAGCGACCGTGTGCGTGAAGCCTCCTCGTTGTAAGCCTTGTTGCCGCCCACCTGAGATAGCGTTCCCCACTCATCCAGGTTGTGGGTGCTCTTGGTGCCGGCGTGGAAGTGGCCCATCGCGTCGGTGGTGGGCATCGCTGGCAAGAATTGATTCAGCGCGCGGCCCGCATAGTCGAGGTAACCTTCTTTGGCTGCCGCATCGCCGGCGGTGAGCGTCTTGTTCTGTGTCGCCTGGAGATCTGCGAGCTGCTTGGCCGTCTCCGGGGAGATCTTGCCGGTCGCGTCGAGCTCCGCCTGTGCCCGATCGTTCACGCTCTTTGCGCCCTTTGCGGCGTCCTCGACGTGCTGTTTTCCCTGCTCGACCTTGCCGTCGATGTAGGACTTGGCAGCCAGAAACGAAGACGTGAGTGCGGCCGCGGCCAGGCCAAGCGCTCCAAGCGGCGTCACCACGCCGGTGCTTACGAGCTGCGCAAGCTGCGCTTTAGCGAGCTCCGTTGTGATGGCTGCGGCCATCACGCCGGCAAGACCCGCGAACGGGTTGTCGGCCAGAAACTTCGCAAGCCCGATGAGGTCTTGCGTAACCACGCGAAATACCGGCCCAAGCTCGCGAACATGCGGAATCAGGTCCTTGACCACCGGCATCAGGTCGTCTGCGAAAGCCTGCTTCAGCTCCATGATGGCCGTCTCGAGCTGGATGCTCGACGACTTCTGCACGTCCGCCGCGTCCTTCTGGACGTCAGAGAACTTGCCGGACGTTTCCGCCGCGTCCTTGATCATTGCGATGATCGCATCGTAGCCAGCCTTCTCTTTCTGCTTGTCGGTGCCCTTGGCCGCGTCGGCTGCGCGGTGATACTCGTTGATGAGTGGGCTTGCGGCCTTCATGCCGCGAATGTCGAACAGCTTCGTCAGCTGGGTTTGGTTTCCGTGGCTTCGGGAAATGATCTCCGCGAGCACGGTTGGAATGTCGCGGCCAGCTTTGGTCGGGTCTCCACCCTGGAAGACATCGACGCGCTTTCCGCCGAGCGCTTGGCCGCTATGCAACTCGCCCGCCTTGGCGGTGAGCTGCGTGAACATCGCCTGGAGACTGGTGCTCGCGTTGGCGCCGTCGCCACCCGTGCCGCGCTGAGCGATCTGAGCCAGGCCACCGAGCGTCCGCATGCCGCCCACGCCTTTGAGACCGATTCGCTGGGCTGCGCCGCCGAGCTCCGGAAACTCCTCGGCCATGTTCTTGAGCTCGAATGCACCTTTCTTGCCCTGAAAGGCCAGCACGGCGAGCGCGTCGCCCATGTCCTTCGTGCTCTTGATGTCGAAGTTCTGCGTTAGCGCCGCGGCTGTCTTGGCAACGTCCTCCACCGACGACCCGGTGGCTTGAGCCACCAGAGCGAAGTTTTTGAGGTTCTGCTCGGCAGTGTCGAGGTCGCCCGTTTTGCCTACGAACGCGAGCGCTCCCTGCGCGATCTGCTCCGGCGCAATTCCAGTCTCGAGACCAGCGCCGACAATCTTCTTGCGGAGAGCGCCCGGATCCTTGCCGGCTTCGCCGGGTCCGCGCGCGTTGACGACTAAACGCCGCGTGAGCTCATCGAGCTTGAGCGCCTCCGTCACCGAAGAAGCCGCAAGGACAGAGCCGCCCACGCCTAGCGTCGCGAGGCCCGCTTTGCCGACTGCAGCGAGAGCACCGACGCCTTTGGTGGCGCCGCCGGTTACCGCTCGCGAGAAGGAGGCCCGAGCGTTCTTCTGCTCGCGCACCCACTCGCGGTTGGTGTCCCGGATGGCTTTGATTTCCTCTTTCTTACGGTCTTCGATATTGCGCAACGACTGTCGGTGGGACGACATCTCGTAGCGCTTCGTTGCCTCGTAGACTCGCTTCTGGCCGTCGTCGAACGACTTAACGATCGAAAGGTTCTGCCGGACGATGGCGCGCCCAGCCGTGTCGGGGTTTGCCGCAGCGCGTGAGCGCACCGAGCCGCCACCGATTGCTAGCGCGCGGTTGATCCTGACGGCGTGGCTCGCAAAGCGGCGCTCTACCGACGCGAGTGCACGCGCGATGTCTTGCTCGCCGACCGCGCGCAGCTCGTACGTCAGGATCGCCAAAGGTCACTCTTGCGTGGGCTTGGGGCTCAGCACGTTCGCGACGCGCATGGCTTCTTCGAACGAGATCTCTCGGCCCGGACCAGGAAGTTCAGTACCAGCCTGCAACGCATTCTCGGGCTGCTCGGAGGCAGAGCCAGTGTCCAAACAGAACGTCCGAAGGTCGGACTTCAAGGACTCGGGCAAGCTCTCCCACTGGGATTCCAGGATCCCAGAGAGGTCGAGCAACCTTGTTGCGAAACCCGTCAGCAGCTCGACCCACTGAGGCGAGCTTAGACGTAAAAAAGGGTAGTCGGCAGCTCCCAGCGCCAGGCGTTTCACCCAGGCGTTGATCTCTTCTTCCGTGCCGACCAGCGCTTCGTGCGGGCCGAACTTGTGCTGCACCATCGTGTAGGCAGCGAACAGGAACGCCACTTCGTCAGCGCTCAGCGTCTTGCCGACCGCTTCGCCATCGGGCCACACACGCGGGTAGCGAACCTGCGGGTTGTCGTCGACATCCTTCGATCCGACGAACGGCTTGGTCTGCGTGCAGGCCATGGCCAGTACCTCGCAAGCCGCGAGATCTGCCACCACGCCTTTGACCGCCTCTTCGTTCATGTCGGCCGCGGTGAGCGGCGGAAGGCCGTACTTCTGCGCCTGCTTCTTGACCAGGTGCTGCGCCACAAGACGGGCGCGGTCGTGCTCCTCTTTGGCGAGCACTTGGATGCGCACCTCGCCACGGTTTCCGGCCCAGTCGAGACCTGGAAACGGCACCACCTCAGCGGGTCGCGGGCGCTCGAGTAGGCGCTGGAACAGCTCGCTGGGCTCGACGTCCTTGGGCGGGCCGGGCATCAGCGCTGCGCCTCTTGCGCGGCCGCGAGCTCGACGCGCCCATCGGGGCGTAGCTCGATCGGCGTGGGCTCTGTTCTCGGTTCGACTCGCAGTCGCGCGTCAGGCTGTGGGTCACAGGGTTGCCCCGCAACGGTCAGGCGAAATGCGCCGAAGCGCTCCAGAACGGAATGACGTCGCATGCGATCTCCCAAACGCAAAAGGCCACGAAGCCCGTGGCGAGGGAGAGCTCGCGCACGAGCCGCGTGGCCTCGTACAGTTTGGAAAGCAACGCGCCCGCTCTCCCGGTAGGGCGCACTGCTGGTCGGAACGCGAAGCCCTGTTAGGACTCCATCGGTTTCTTCGGGCCAGTCCAGTTGATGGTGCCCGAGGCAGCCTGGTCGACGGCGCCGTTCAGGTTCACGTTCCCGAACTTGCCGACGCCGTTGTACGAATCACGGCCGAAGAAGAGCTGCAGCTCGACATCTTCGCCGTTGGCGCACATCTGCTGGTAGGGGTGCTCTTGCCCGCCGATCGGAATCTTGATGCCGACCTCGATGGTGCATTGGCCGGAACCGATGGTGAAACCACCGATGCCAGCGCCGAGCAAGTGAACCGGCTGCACGCCGGACTCGGTGACGAAGCCGATCGAGTCGACTTGGATCGCCGGCGCGCCGTTGATGAAGAGCTTGGGTACCGCGTAGTCTTGTTGAGCGACGGTCATCGTTCAGCCTTCCGGCACTCAGCCGGTCGAAACCTCAGCGACGCGGAACGTCGCCTGGAGCAGGTGGTCGATGATGTGGAGATCGAAGCCGCACTCGGCGCGGCTGCCGTTCTTCAGGACGCGCAGCGAAGACTTCGAAGCCTCGACGTCCTGCAGATGGCCGAGGGAGTTGTAGTCGTCCATCTTGCGCTTGATGAACGGGACGAGCGTGCTCGGCCGGACGACATTGGCGATCTGCTCTTGGTTGGGATTGAATTTCCCGTCCGCGAGCACGTCGTCGGGTTTGAACTTCTTCTGCGAGAAGTTCAGCGAGTAGTTGACCAGCAGGTCGTCCACGAACTGGTCGGCGCCGCTCACGCGATGGCCTTCGGTCGCCCGAAAGTCATCCTGCGTGCCCGCGCTGTTCTTGCTGCGGGTGTTGACGTGCATCACCAGGTATGCGCCGAGTTCGTCGGTGCCGATCGGTGCCAGCCCGTCGTTGATGGCGTCGTTCTGCTCGGTGTCGGTCGGGCGATCCGCGGCGTCGTAGCAGGGGCTGATGATGTCGCTGAGCCGGTAGCCTGCCAGGTTCACCGTGCAGTCGACCTGCTCCGCCTTTTGGATGATGGCCGCCATGGCCGCGGCGATCTCGGCGCAGTCGTGGTCGCTGTTCTCCTGCCAGAACATGTGCAGGCGCTCGTAGTTGCGTCCGGTAGCGATCGTCGCGCCGTTCGCGCCCGTGCCCGTGTAGGCGGTGATTCCGCGAGAGCGCAGGCCGCGGCGCGGCTCGCTCTTGTTGACGATGTGCGTCTTGAGGTTGCCGAGGCTGGTCGCGTCGTTGGCGCTCGAGACGATGTAGTACTTGCGCACCGCATCGAGCGTGGCGAGCGCCGTCGACAGCTGCGTGGCCTCGGTGGTGGAGCCCTCCGCGCCGGCCACGGTCGTTCCGACGAACGCTCCGGAGAGCGCGATCGTGGTGGCGACGCCGCTCGAAATGGAGCCCCGAACACGGATCACGCCGAGCGACGCTGTGCCCTGGCTGATGCCTTTGAGCTTGGCCGTGAGCGTGAGCACGCCAGCGGAAATGCTGGCCGTGACTGGTAGCCACGACTTGGCGTTGATGGCGTCGCGGATCGCCGTCGAAATGGTGGTGACGGTGTCCGTGCTCTTGAACGAGTAAGAGACGTCTTCACCGCACACGGTGACGGTCGTGGTGCCGGTACCAGTCGGAGCCGTCGCCCACGTGATGGTCATAGTGCCGGCGACAGGGCTACCGCCCGTGGTCTCGGCAACCGGAACGGCCCAGACCTTGGCGTCCTTGTTGTGCTTCAGGAACTTGCGGATGCCGCGGTGCAGCGGCGAGCCCGCGCCCGCGCCGTCTTCAGCAACCTTGGAGTCGGTGATCGGACCGTAGAGGGTGTTGGCGGTCCACGTTCCGGTGCTGAGCATCGGCATCACGAACACGACTTGGCGCTCGCCCGCGGCGGCGCTGGCGGGGCCCTGCGCGAAAAGGATCTCGGCGAATGCGCCGGGGACCCGGAAGTCGAGCGCAACACCCGTGATCGGAATCAGAGCTGACATCAGCTATCGCCCTTTCCGCTGGCTTCGGCTTTCTTGGGCGCGGCCTTGGCAACGACGGCGCCGTCTTTCCACTCGACCGGGACGAACGGCACACCGATCGCCGCGGCGGTCTTTTCGTCAGCAGCCCACAACGCGCGCTTCTGGCGGCATTGCTTGGCGCACTTGTCGCCGTCTTCGGTGTCGGATTCGACGACGAAAGGCTCCTTGTCGGCGGGGTAGCCGCGCGTCGCGGTATCGAACGAGCGCCCGTAATAGCGGGTGGCCTCGCCGATCCGCGGATGGACGCCGGCCTCGCGCACGAGCGCATCCTCGCGTGCGTAGAACTTGAGCTGCATGGATTCTCCGGATCAGAAGCTGCGCGCGATGCGCTTCATGCTGGCGGTCAGGTGCTCTTGCATCAGCCGACCAGCTACGAGCGATGCGCCGTAGAGGAAGCGGTAGGGGCGGTTGCCGGGGTGCTTGACGCGCTTGGTTCGCACCCAGCCGCGCTTGCCCAGGAACACCAGGAACGGCTTACGCTTCGCCGTGATGTCGTGTGGGCGCGCGCCCTGGTCGATCGCTGCGGCGTACTTCGCGGTGTTGCGCAGTTGCAGGATCCGGCCGTTTGCCGTTTGAACCGTGCGCCAGCCCGTCTTGCGCTGGAGGTTGCCGCTACGTGGGGTGAAGCGCGGGTGCTGACGCGCGTAGTCGACAGCGCGACGGCCCGCCTCTGCGGTGGCTGCCGCCACAGCAGACTTCGTCTGCGCGATCACACGCTTGTGTGCAGATCGCAGGCTGTTGAGCGTCTGCTGGCTGATGATTGCCGACACGGGTCACCCGCTGGCGGCGTCACTGTCGCTGGCCGCGATGATGACTGCCGGCAAAATCTCGTTGCTGCCGACTCCGACTGTGACGTCCAGGCCGTCGAGATCGGGTCCTTGCGCGCCGTCGACGTAGCTCGAGATCTCGGTGCTCTCGAGACGCATCTCGATGGCCCAGAAGAGCAAGGTGCTCTCAGCTCCACCGAAAACAGCCTGCCCAGGCCCCTCGTGCGAGATGAGGCGAAGGCTGGTGAGCGGTGAGGGTTGGTCAGGCGATCCCGCGCCGAAGAACTGCAGCGCTCCGCCTTGAAAGCTCGCGTGCCCGCGGCGTCGGATCACCAGCGCCACGATCTTGGAGACAGCGACGCAAATGTCCTTCAGCTGGCGCGCGTCGATGATGTCGAGCGGACCGAGGATGTAGTGCAGCGCCCATGGCTGCACGCAGCGCGTGATCTCGAACGTGAACGATTCGTAGGTGGCATTGCCAGCGCGGTGGATAGCCAAGAGCGGCCACTTGCCTTTGCGCTGACGCAGATTCTGTTCAGTCGGCTCGTCGGCAAAGGTGTCCGAGACAGGAGTCTGTCCCAGATTCTCGCGCTGGCCTCCGATGTTGCCGAGCGCAGTGGTCCACGCCTCGCCCAACTCGGAGTTGATGGCAGCCGTGAAGAGATCCAGCAGCAGGTCGCGGCTTGGGTCGAGTGACGCAAGGCCGGTCTGGCCGATTGTGCGCCCAAATACCGGCAGCTCCAGGCCACCAAGGCGCTGGTAGAGGCTGTCCGACTCGAGCGACATCAGACCTGTGACCCGACCAGAATCGCGCGTATCATCCAGTGCAGCGCGTGGTCGACTTGCATACTGATCTTGCGGTAGTCAGCGCCGTTTGGATGCTGCGGCCCGAAGATCCGGATGATCTCGACGTCGCCGATCGCCAATGTGCTGCCGTCGGCCAGCGCGATGGCAGTGCCGCCCGAGCTGTGGATCGGGGTGATGGGCCCGATGTCGACTGTGCCGATGGGCAATTGGCCCAGCGCCAAGTCCTGGTTGTTCAGCCACCGCACTTTCGGTGGGTAGCCGCTTTCCAGGATCTGGTGCGCGTTCTCGCTGCGAGTACCGTCTCCGGTTCGAGCGCCCGAAGTGGTGGCGATCACGACCTCAACGGAGTGCTCACGAAGCCCATGCTTCCCCGGAATCGCCCGCACGCGGTTGGCGATCCGGCGGTAGCGGTCGCGGCGGGAGGCTGAAATGCTCATCAGTCCGGCTTCCACTCAAGGCAGTCGCTCAGGACGATGTGCTGCTGGAGCACCGCGAGCTTTCCGACCAATAGCGGGCGGTTTGCCCATGGCCCAAACACCGCCTTGTGCCCCGAGTATCCCGCCGACATTTCGTAGGCGATGCCTACCGAGATGATCTCGCCGGCCCTCGCCTGTTCGAGCAGTTCCTCAAGCGCCGCGATCACGTCGGGTACAGGAGGTCTGACCTGCGTTACTTCGCTGAGCTTGGGGGCGCCCATCAGTACACCGACATCGACCCGCCGCCACCACGCCGACGCCAGCGGTTGAGGCTGACGTCACCGATCGCGGAAGCGAGCTCGTCGCGCCAAAACATCAGCGCTTTGGCGGTCGAACCAAACAGCGTCATGCCCGTTTGGTAGAACGCGATCTCGTCCACTTGCTTGAGCGCGCCCTCACCGAAGATGTTGGCTAGCTCGTCCTTGGTCGCCTTGATGCGCGCCAGGAGCTCGCGGACGATGGCTTCGCCGCCGTCGACGTACACCGGGTACGTGCCCGAGTGGGGCTTCGAGAGCACCACCGTGGCATTGGCACCCGAGAGCGACTGGATCGTCGTCGACTCGAGCCGATCGTCGACGTCGACCCAGATGCGGTTGCCCGCAGCAAAGCCCGTCGCGCTCGTGAGCGTGATGGTTCGCTGCTTGGGCTCGGTCGTGTCCGGTACCGACGTGGCGGAGGTCGTCTCGGCGCCCGCCGTCATGTAGACGGCGATCACCTGCTCGAACACCATCGCCACGCCGATGAACGGCTCGGCGCCCGTGTTGAGGACGTTCCAGCCGAGCTCGGCTTTGATTCTCTGCAGCTCCGATGTTGAGAGGGCCATCAGGGCCTCCCTTCATCAGAAGCCAGAGTAGCGGGTGCAGCGGAAGCTGAAGGCGTAGGTGTCGCCCGAAGCTCCCGTAGCCACGCCGTTCACGACTGCAGCACGCACCCACTTCCACGAAAGCGCGGATGGCGGCACGGGCAGCACGCGCGTCACCGCGGTGTCGGCGCCGGCGGTACCGGTGGCGATCACGACGTTGGCGGGGTTCTGAGCGTCGCCCGCCAGGTCGTACCAGGTCGAGCTGTCGTCCGAGACTTGGAACTTGCCGGTGAGCGTGAGCGTGTTGGTTTCGGCCAGCACCGTGAACAGGCAGGACAACGAGCCGGGCTCGATGTTCGCCGTCTGGATCGCGGTGCCTGCCGTGGTCGTACCAGCGACGGGGGCGGCCGTGAGATCGCCCGAGCCGCCGCTGATGGTGAAGTAGCGTCGGGGGAAGCTCATTACACGTCCTCGCCGTAGGCGACCTTGGTCACGAAGCGGTTGTCGGCGAGGCCGAGCGCGAGATACGCCAGCCAGATGACCTTCGCGGTCTCGCCGTAGTTGTCGTCGCTCGCCGCGACTACGTTGCCCGGCTTCTTGCCGACGCCGCCCAGGAACGCGCCCGGGGCGATGGCGTGGGCCTTGTGCACCAGCACCGTCGAGCTGTTCGAGCTCTTCGTGAGCGTATTGCTCATGAAGTAGTGGTATTCGGCGGTGGAACCGAACCAGCCGGGGAACATGGGGTTCAGTTCCTTGTGGAACTCACAGTAGCGAGCGAACTGCGGATCGTCCTTCAGCTGCTTCTTGCCCGTCGGAGTCACCACCATGATGCGGCGGCCGTCGGGCAGCGTGGGCAGGTTTGCTTCGTCCTGCGCCTTGCTGACGCGAGACTGCTGCTCGTACGTGAACGGCGCCATGCCCTTGGCGGTGATGTCGTTGTCGGCCGTGATGCCCAACGGGTAGACGGTCGTCGAGGCGTTGTCGGCCAGCGACACCCAGAAGGAGTCGAGCGTCTTGTCGTAGTCGCGGCCCATGTGGGTGCCGACGAACTGTGCCAGGTCGTGCACGCCCATCGTGGAGTCGAAGGCGTCGAGGCCGTAGGGCTGCACCGCGGTCGAGCCATAGGGGCCAGCGTAGCGACGGATCTGCAGGAGCGCTTGCTCGCTGCCGGCCACCAGCGGCGTGGTCGAGATCGACTGGTTCACGCCGATCTCACGGGCCGCCTGGGTGTAGGTCGAATCCGTGAAGCGCGGCCGGTTGAACTTGATGACGTGGCCGGGCTCGCCGGTGAAGTTGGCCTTCGCGGCGAACAGCTCGGCACCGAGATCGGCCGAGAGCATCAGGCGATCCGCGTCGGCGCGCGTGTAGGGCGCGCCTTGGCCGCCGATCTCGTACGGCGTGCGGCCGATCATCGACGGAATGTTCAGAGACACGCCGAGGGCGCGCTTGAACATCATCGCGTAGAGGTACTGCGGCTCCGGTTGGCGCAGCAGGATGGCCGACGTGCGGTCGAAAAACTCTTCGGAGAGCTCGGCTCGTGAAATGGGCATGGATTGTCCTCGTGAATTCCGGGCAGATCCCGGCGCTCCGGCTCTCGGCCGGTGAAACTCCGCGGGTCAGCGGGCGCCCTGATTGGCGCTTACGCTCGCGGGTAAATCTTGTCGGCGTGCTCGAGCATGTACGCGCTCGCAGCGACGGGATTGCTCTGCTTCAAGCGTGCGTACTCCGCCTTGTGGTCTGGTGGTGAGCCAGCTGCGCTCGGTGGCGCGGTGGGCGGTGGTGCTGTGTTGGCGGGCGGCGCAGATGGTGCCACTGCAGCAGGCGTGGCTGCCGCTGGCGTCGTTGCCGCTGGTGCAGCAGGAGCCGCGGGCGCTGCCGCCTTCCATGTCGGCGCCAGAGCCGTGATAGCTCGGAGTTGCGCTGCCGGGTCGGTGTCGGGAGCGATCTTCCGCACCGCTGCCTGCTGATCGGCAGTCAAGCCACCGATCTCGCTGGCAGCACGCTCTTTGATCACCGACTCGTAGGCAGCGGCGCGAGCGCGTTCAGCTTCGAGCGCAGTGCTCGTTTCGCCAAGGCGCTGCGCCGCGCTCTTCGCCTCGTCCTCGGCCTTTTTGGCCGCGTCGAGCGCCGCCTTGGCCTTGGCTGGGTCGGTGATCCCGAGCGCCTCGAGTGCCTCTTTTTGGGCCCTCTCGAGTCGCCCCTTGAGCCAAGGCGGGTTCTGGTCGTCGCTTGCCGCGGGCACAGCCACAACTGGCGCCGGCGGCGGTGCAACAGGGGTAGGCTGGGCGCCGCTGGGCGCAGCCGTGCCCTCCGTGTTCATGAGAAAACGGGAACGTCGAAACATCTCTTTGCCTCCAAGCAACCGTGTTTTTGCCGTCCCGTCGGACGTGTTGGAGTCAGAGAGCTACTGGCAGATCGCTAGTTGCTCGTGACCGTCACCGCCACGCCCACGAGAATGCCGACGCCGTAGGTGGTGCCGCTCGTGGAGGTGACTTCCGTCGACACGGTGTTCACCGTGCAGAGCTCACCCGTCAGGTCGTCCGTGCTCACCGTGAGGGCAGCGACGGACGTGCCGCAGAAGTTGACAGCCTGGTTGTTGCCGTCCGCACCGCAGAACGCCGGGGCGCCCCAGAGGATGGTGCGGGTGGCGCCGTCGCGAGCGCGCGCGCTGATGGCCGCGCCCACCGCTGCGAGCGAAGCGTCATCGGTCGAGCCCGTGTAGGCCGCGAAATCCGCGGTCACTTCCCAGACCTCGAGGCGGTCGCGCGTGGTGGTGCCAGCGCCCGAGAAGGCCTTGCTCTTGAGGTTGCAGCTGCGGATCGTTCCTGCGATGGTTGCCATGTTTTCCTCGTTCAGCCCGTCGCGCGAATGGCGCGCAGGTTGCTTCGTTCGTTCTTGGCGGCCGCGATGAGCCGCTGGATCTGCTCGCGCTCAGCTTCGAGCGCTTTGCGGGTCTTGATTTCGCGCTCGACGACGCGGAGCCGCGCCTTGAGCTGCCGGAGCACCGTGGCCGTATTGAGCGGCGCGTCGGTGGTCGGCGCAGACTTGGGTGTCACAGTTGGCGCCGGCGCAACCGCCATCGCGCGCGGCGGCGGAACCACGGCCGCAAGCTCAGCTGCGCTGATCTCGTTCTCTGAGGCCGCTCGCTGAGCCGGTAGCTCAGGGCCGCCGCCCAGCTGGAACACGTGCGGATCTGGGGCGCCGCTCTCGGTCAGAGCGTTCGTTGTGGCCCAGCGTTGCATCGGTCAGCGGAATTGGCCGAAGCCGGTGATGTCGATGGTGATAGCGGCGCCGGCACTCGTGCTCGCGCCCGCCACGTAGACGGCTCGCACCACGTCACCAGGGTGACCGCCCACGAAGGTGGCCGCCGCGAGCGACACGCCCGGCGCCGCATCGGTGCCGCGGTTGTTGGTCGTGATGGTGGTCGAGAGCGCGTGACAGGCGATCGCGCTGTAGCGAATGGCCGAAGCGCCGGAGGCCAGCTGCGCGAAGTGGAGCCAGTCCGCCCATGCGTTCGGCTTGATGAGGCGCTGCAGGTAGATGTCGAGCGTCCCGCCAGTGGCGCCGATGAGGTCGGCGTCCACGCGCAGGTACGGAAAGAGCGAAAGGCCCGTGACGCTCAGCGTGCTGACGGCCGTGCTGGCCGCCGCGGGTGTCGTGTCGGAGATAGTAAAAACGCGATGCATCAGCGCTTGCTTCGCTTAGGCACGGGCGCCTCTTGGGGTGCCGGGCTGGCCTTCATGGCGTCGACGGTGTTTGCAACTGCCGCCTCGGTGGCACCAAACGTCGCTTCACCGCACGCCACGCAGGTGACCGCGTCGTCGGCGTTGTCGGTGTTGCAGAGCAGGCAGGTCTTCATGTCAAAACTCGAGGACTCTTTGGCCGCGCTCGGTGAGCTCGGTCCGGATCTCGTTCCACACGGTCTGGCAACCGAGCGCCATGACGTGCTGGCCGCGGCTTCGCGCGACCACCGGCTCGTTCACCCAGACGATCAGGTCGGCGGGTGCGCCTTCGGGGTTGCGGGCGAGCCACTTGCGCAGCGCTCGCGGCATTGCGGCGCCTTCGCAGATCCATGAGCCCGGCTCATCGAACCAGTGCGATGCGGCCTCCGACGACTCCGACCAGCCAAGGCCGATCAGCTCGTCGCTGCCGCGCACCTTCGCATCAGGGTTTGCTCGAGCCAGGTGGCTTACGAGCGTTGTCTTTCCCGCTTGCGGGCCGCCCGCCACCACCAGTCGCGCCGGCAGCGTCGCCGCCAGCATCCTGGCCAAGCCCTTGAGCTCGAGCTTGCGCGTCGATCTGGGCAGTTGCAGCGTCGAGCTCGCGCTGGGCTCGCTCATCGGCTTCCTTCTCGAGATCCTTGAGCACCGCGTCGACGTTCTCGATGCCGAAGATCGGCTTGAGGCGCTCGACGGCGATGCGTTTGGTGATGAGAGGCTCACCGCCAGCGGCGCCACCGCCGAGAGCCGCTTGGGTCATCTGCACGACCGCGAGCTGCTCAGTCGGATCTGGTTTGAAGTAGGCGCCCCATTGCACCTGGAGCGTCGGAGACATCCAAGCCATCAGAGAACCGCGTCGCTATCGAACTTGCTGAGCAGCTTCTGCACCTCAGCCGCGCCCGGAACCTTCAGCCCAGCGCCCAGCTTGTGAGCGATCCGGAGCTGCATGTCCACGCTTGGCAAAAGGAAGTTGTCGCGCAAGTCGTCGCGGAATTGGTCGCAGCGGTCGATCTGCTTCTGCTTGATCGCCTCGAGCGCCTTGCCGCTAGTTGTCGCCGCAAACTTGATGTTCTCGGGGTCGAGAAACACCACGCCGAGCGCCTCCTGCAGCTTGATGCGCAGGTCGCGGGCGTTGTCGTCGATGGCCTTGAGCGAATCCGCCGGGATCGAGAGGTACTCGACCTTCGTCTCAGGGTTGGGAAACCGCCAAACGTTGCCAGGGCCCTTCTTACGCACCGGCCCGGTAGCGCTCCCGCCGGTGTCCAGATAGGCGCCCTTCTGCGGGTTGGTGGTGGTGATACGTCCACCGTGCTCGGTGGCTGGCACCACGGCAGGGCGACCCATGTCCGTAGGATTGTGGTCCGCGTCGACGCCGATCTCGACCACCTGCGGCTCACTAAACAGTGCGCAGCGATGTCGCTGGCTCACCGCGAAGTCGTGGCCCTGGATCTCGTTGGTGAGCAGCGCATGCAGCGCCGTCCCGTCGATCACGTTGACGGCTGCACAGCCGCGGAGCAGCGGGTACCAGACGACCGGGCAGAAGCCGAAGCCGTGCGGGTACGTGCGCTTGGGGTCTGCCTGCCAATCAGGCTCGGCGCCGCTATCCTTCGCGTCGGCCGGAAGGAACGTGGTGTCCTTCTCGGCGTCGATGACGCGGCGGTAGAGCTTGCAGCGCACGCCCCACGAGCCGTCGCGCTGCCGAAACTCTTCGAAGTACGGGTAGCGGATCTCCAGCTCAATGACGGCGCCCGAAACGTCAAACGTCGGGTTGCCCCACTTTGCGGGGATCAGGTCTTGGAAAGGCTTCCCTGCTCGAGCGCCGTGGATAGCAACGGCGGTGCCGCAGCCCTGCGCCGCGGCAAAGGCATCGCGGCAGTGAGCTCGGAAGCGGCTGATGCGGTGGTGCTCGACGATGAAGCGGTCGAGCTTCTGCGAGTCGTCCTCACCGAGCCCGTTGTCCTCGTCGGCTTCTTCCTCACCAGGCTTGCTGGTGAAGGTCGGCGCACGGCCTTCGCCGAGCACCAAGTCCACGTTGGACTGAATGGCGATCTGAACGACCGGGTAGACGATGCAGGGCGCGCGCTCCCAGAGCGGCTGCTTGTCGTCCCACCAGCTCGGGCGTCCCTCGTACTGCCGACCTTCGACCCAGCGCTCGAGATCCTCGAGACGCCGGTAGCGCGGCGGCATGTTGGCCAGGGCGATCTTGTTCGCCTCTTCTTGGCCCTGGAATTGGATGGACGTGTGCATCAGCTGCCCGAGACGAGGGTGCGGTAATTGGGACCGCGACCGAATCGCCCGACAGCCAGGTAGCGCCCGGCGTCCATCGCGTGATTGTCCTTGTCGGCCGGCTCTTCACCGAAGGTGCCATCCGGCAGCTTCTTGCGCCGGTAGAGCCCCATCTCGCGGATGAAGTTCACGCACTTGCGCGACACGTACATGCGCGCCCAACGCTCGCCGCTCTCGGTCGTGCGAATGAACAGCAGGTCAGCGACGCGGGCGATGCCGCCGTGAATGTCGTTGTCGGTCTCGCCGACCTTCAAGCCCGCGCTGCGCAGGTCGTTGATGCGATCGGGGCGGGAAGGGTCAGGCCAGAACTTGGCAAAGTCCCAAAGCTTGGCGCGCTCGTTCCAAACGTGGTTCGGGCACTCGCTCTCGTACCACTCGTCGAGCAGCCAGAGCGTGGCGTCGTTGCCGTGGCCCGTGATGCCGCCGAGCAAGAGCACTGCGGGATCGACCCAGCCGTGATCCATGCCGACGTGGAACTCGCGGCAGGCGGAGAGCGCGGGTGGCTCTGCGTGTGGGCAGTCGGGCCCGCCGATGACGTGGAAGTCTTCGTTGAACGGATAAACGAGCCCTTCGCCCGCATCCGGATCCGCTTCCCATTCACGCCGAAACGTCGCGGGCAGCGTCGTCGCCTTCGCTTTCGCGACAGCTCGCTTGCCGACGGTCTCGGGCGCGTCCTTGTAGGAGGCCCGAAACGAGTAGACGGTTTTGAGAGCATCGGCGCGTTGGTCGCGCTCGGCTTCGGTCTCGCCTTCGAGCAGCGGCAGCGTCTCACCTTGGCGAACGCGCTCACCCTGCAGGCCTTGTTGGTACGTGCGCCACCAGAGCCCGTGGCGGCCCATGTTGGGCGTACCAGCTATGATCTGGATGGCGAGCGACCACGGCTCCGAGAGCCACGGCATCGCAACCGCGTCGTAAACGCCGGTCTCGACGCTGTCGCATTCGTCGATCACCAGCACGTCGGTGCGGAGGCCGAGTGCAGTGCGAGCGTTGTGCTCGGTGGCGGGGAACGGCTTGAGCCAGCTCCCGCCCGGAAAGTTGATCTGCCCGGTCTGCTTGTCGAGCCGCGCGCCGAGCCACGCCCAAGCGCCCGTCAGGTCTTCAACGATGCCGGCCCAGTGCACGTCCTTGAATTGCTTCAAGGTCGGCATCAGCACCGTGATGCGCACACCAAAGAACGGCGTGATCGCGTTGGTGCGCGCCTGGTACTCGTGAGCCGCGATCAGCGACCAGAGCATCAGGCGAATGAACTTTGACTTGCCGACGCCGCGGCCCCACCCGATGAAGACGGTGTTGCCGGGCCGGAGTGCCGCTCGAGCTTTGCGCTGGGGTCCGTTGAGCGGCAGCACCATCCGGCGCGCCGCGTCAGCCACCTGCAGTCTCCGGGAGCGCCTTGGCTTCGACGAAGACGATCTCGGCTGGCCGAGTCGTGTTCGCGTCCGGGGGCGGCGGCTTGTTGGCGTCGATGCCGACGATCCGGAGGGCTACCTCGACGGACCGGACCACCGCCTCGTAACGGCGTGCGTTACGGGCGTTCGTGATGTTGTCGAGCAGGACGGTGAGCATCCGGCCCGCGAACGTTGCGTCCTGGACCTGGCTCAGAATCGCGCGTGACGCCTCGGCCGAGCTGTGCCGGACGGTGGAGACGTCGCACTTCCACTCCTCGGCGAGCTCGTGGTCGGAGACGCCCTCCTGCCACAGCCCCTCCGACATCATCCGCTTGATGCGGATCACCCTCTCAGCGGGTTTTGGTGCCTTGCTCCGGCGCCGCTTGTCGCACGTGCGCTGAGTGGCAGTGTCGGCCTTGCCCATCCTGCTTGCCCCTTGCGCCCGGCAACCGTGTTTTTACCGCCGCGTCCGGCGTACGAGCGCTTGGTGCTGTCGGTATTCGCTGTGATG
Organism: Steroidobacteraceae bacterium; assembly: GCA_035493235.1. GTDB lineage: Bacteria > Pseudomonadota > Gammaproteobacteria > Steroidobacterales > Steroidobacteraceae > Steroidobacter. The sequence goes on along the minus strand of DATJIP010000119.1, from coordinate 26,443 downwards.
TCGCGGTCGGTGAGCCTCTCCCGCAACTCGCCGCCAGCGTTTCGCCGGCTGGTCCGTCTCGGGGCTCGTCTCTCGGGACCGTGGGCGCGCGTGACGCCTTCAGGTCTCTCATCCCTTGGTGCTCAGGGTGGGGCGAATTTGGGCTTTTCTGGGCCGATTTCCGCCTGCTACCAGGACCATGCGGCGGCCCAGTTCGTCGAGCATTCGTGCCAGTTTCTGATCGTCAGCACGCAATTCCGCGATTTGCGGATCCACGTTCTCGGCGATGTAGGCGGCCGCGCCCTCGGCGATCCGGTCGTCGATGTCGGATAAGTACGCCCTGAAGTTGCCCATGAGCTCGTCCACCTTCGACCGGCGGAGTTCGGGCAGGTAGCGGGTGAGGGCACTTTCGGTGATGCGTCGGTGCCCGCCCTCGGTGGTGGTGGCGATGCGGCGGCCGGTCTCTTTCTCGCGGGCCCGGATCAGGCGGGCGAGCTTTCGACCGGACGCGCGGGTGTCCGACCAGCCGAGGCGGCGGGCCATTTGCCGGAAGGTGAGCACGTCGCGTGGGCCGCTCATTGCGCACCGCGATTGCCACAGAGGCGCTGTAGCGTGTCGCGCTCCCATTCCCGAGCTTTGCGCTTGAGTTCACGTAGTTTACGCGGCTCCGGGCACGTCAGACAGCGCGCTGGATGTTGGCCCTCTTTCGCTTCTTCCGAATTCTCCCACCTGGCAACCGTTCCGTACGTGACCACCCTGTGGTGGCCTAGCTCGCAAACGAGGTTCACTTTCTGGCTGGCGTAAACCGACCCCCCGATGGTCGGCACATCCTCGACCACCACCAGCGCGCCGATTTGCTCCCCCTTTGCTAGCGCCCAAAGCTGCCCATCAATCATCACAGGGAGCCTCATCGGACCACCTGGTTCCAAAGCAGGCAGCTGGCTTGAAAGAGCGCCGTGGCCTGCTCGTCGGCCGCCTTGAACTGGGCGGCTCGACCGTCGGTGGGTTTCTCGGACTGCTCGGCGCGCAGGTTTTGCCAAAGCTGCTGCGGCGGGAGCTTGTTGGGGTTCTTGCGCAGCATGCTCTTGCCCGACGCCACGAGGTGCCACAGCGCGCCCAGGGTGCCGCCGTCTGGTCCGAAGAAGGCCTCCAGGGTGGCCGAGGCTGGCAGGTCGCCCTGAGCGAGCCTGAGGCGGTCCAGGCGCCCGGAGACGCGCCCCATGAGCGCCATGTCCGACTCGTTGACGTCGACGGCTGAGCCGGCGTGCCCGCGCTTGCTGGAGCCCGTGGGGCGCGCCGTGATGGGTGCGCGGCTGTGGGTGCGGTGGCGGGGGAGCGACCAGCCGCGGCCTTCGCAGGTACGGCACACCGTGTCATCGGCCGGCGGCAGGAGGCCATCCGGCACGAAGATCTCGAGCGCGGCGAGCAGGGCCCGCTGGCGCTCCGACATCTCGCGGGGCTTGGGGCTCGAAGCGACGAAGCCGCTCCCGCCGATCCAGCGCTTCACGTCGCCGCCGCAGTCGGGGCACGGGTGGGCGGTGCGCCCGAACATGCTGAGCCGCGCCATGAGGGCAGCGGTGGGGCTGCCGTTGAACACGCTCAGGCCGCCTTGGCGGAAGTAACGCCGAAGCTCTTCGGCATCCGATGCCTTGATCACGGACGACGTTTTGGCGAGCGCGGACACGGCGCTCGGGAATCCAATCTCGGGTGCTGCTGACATCGCTCAACCTTTTCCGCTCCGCGACCAGCGCGGGGCATTGTGGTACCTTGGTCTCATCCGGCGGCGGCAATCGACGGTGAGACCCTCGGCAGCGATGTCGGGGGTTTCTGTTTTCTAGACCACCACCGTGAACTCGTGCCCCGTCGGCACCTCTCGCACCTTCGCTGTCACAGTGAGAACGACGGTCCCCGACTTCTCACCAGGTTTCATCGAAACCACGTAGTCGAACAAGCCGAGCCACTCGCTCAATGTGAGCCCTGCTTGCTTCGACCATGCGTCCAGCGCCTTGGCCGTCAAGAGCATCGCCTCTCGCGCGATCTCCGTAGACTTCTCTCGCATTGCTCGAGCGAGCGGCAACTCGGGCAGGTCGCCGCCGTAGTCCTCCAACGGAGGCGGCCAGTGAGAGCGCGTGATTGCCATCAGGCCCCGTCCGTTCCCACCACCGCGCGCACCGTCTCCCGTCCCCAAACGCGCGTGAAATGGTCAACGCGCTCTTGGCGGTCTTTGCTCGTTGCTTTGCTCAGCGAGAGCTCGACCATGTTGCGTTTGGCCATCTCCTGCTCGGGGTCTGCGTAGATGGCGATGCCTCGAAACTTGTTTGGCTCGATTCCCTTGCTCACTTGGTCTTGCTTTCTTTCGGTACCCGGCAGCAACCAAACCACTCCAGGCGCAGTCTTGATGCCGCCGAAGGTCTTCACGAATCGATCGGCCCATTCGTTCTGGCTCGTCACAACTCCTCGCTCCCTTCCGCCTCCGGCTCATACCCCTTCACCTTGCCGAGGTTGTCGCCGACGTAGACGCCGATGGGAGCCGGCTCTGCTTCCTTTGCGTTCGCCGGCCAACCACACCAGCAGCTGCCTGCGATCTTTTCTGGCAGGACGATAGTGTGACCATTCGCGCACCGCAGCGCGCTGCGAATCACGTTTGCGTCGTGGTGGTGACGGCGACCATCGGTGTCGAAGTACGGCGCGTAATATGCGCTGGTCACGGAGGAGCCAAGCGCCTCAACCGCATAGGCTCCGCACTCGCCGCACACACTTGGCTCGGGACTCTTGGTCTTCGTCGGATCCAACTCATCCGGCGGCGGCGCGCCATCTTCGAGCTTGGCGATCCTCTCGTGTAGCTCGTCGAGCAGTTGCAGGTAGAGCTTTTCCCCATACGGTATGTCGGTCGGCCGCATCGGGTGCAATTCGAGGAAGCGCTCGCTTGGTTTCTTACTCACAGGTCTTCTCCCATTGCTTCCTCGGCGACAGCTTCGTTGTGTCTCTCCAGCTTCTCCAGGCGCTGCAACACGTCGGTCTCGAAGGCCTGGCGGCGAGCGTGCTCTTCGTCGAGGTAGTCGCAGAGCGCTGGCCCGCTTAACTCGAGCTGAAAGGCGCGTTCACCCATCGGAATCTTGACCGTGATGCGCTCGCTCGGCTTCTTGGTCTCGGTCGTCACGGATGCAGCCTCCAGCGCCAGATCGCGGTGCACTCGTACTGCTTCCGCTCTCTGAGACAGTCGACCATAAAGGCACGTCGTTCGCCTTCTTCCCGTCGCACACCGACCGCTGTAGCAAGCACGATGCAGGTGACCGCAATAACGGCGAGTCCACCAAGCCAAAGCTCCAAGTGGTAACGCCAGCTCCATGCGATTGCTGACCAGATGTTTTTCACGTTTCACCTCTTTTGGCGGCCCTGAACACTTCGTCCACTTCACCAGGCTTCGGCCAAGGCTCCTTGCCCCGCGTCACCCGCCGCGTACTCTTGCCCAGCGCCGCGTCGATGGCTCGGTTTGCGGCCTCGGTGAGCCGGCGGTCTCGGCGGATGACGTGCTCGACGGTGGGCATTCGAACGCGCTTCAACCTGTCCTCGCGTAGGTGCCTCGCGTGGCGTGAGCCTTCCACGCAACCGCTGTAAGCCGCGGCACGTTCAGCAAATCGGCAGCGGCATCCACGTCGACGTTTTGCAGAACTTGATTACGCCACGCTAGAGCGTCCCCATTGTTCAGCCTGACAATCTTCGGTGGCGGCGCTGGCCGTCTGCCTAGCGAGAGTCTCGTTTTGGCAAAAGAGCAGATCAGCATGGGCACGCCGTGGCTGGTCGTGGTGCTTGACTGGTATTCGAGCACCAGAATTGGCGCAGGCTCCGACTTGTCGTCAACCAACCACAACGCTTGCTGCATCAGCAGCCAACGCGCACCGGTTCGGTTTATATCACCCGTCTCCTGTTCGATCATCTCCAATACCCCTGACACGTCCCACTCGCGAGCACCTGACATCATCTCCGCCATCACCGAATAGGACGGCGGGTGGATGCTCCTCCAGCTCCGCCTTCGCTTGCGGTTGGCCAGTGGTGCCTGCAGTGCCCGGTGTGTGCTTTGTTGCTTTTCTCGCCCCTTCAGAACCGCCACCGACAACACAGATCCGTAAGACAAACGTCGCCAGGTGTCGGTGAACATGTCGATCGTCGACTTGTCGAGGTGCGCACAGAAATCCCAAAACACCGAGGTGATGTAGGGGTAACCTGACTCTCGCCCCCATCTCTCAATCCAGCACTCCGCATCCCCGCAATCATTCGGCGCAGGCAGGCCTTTAGCTTTCTCTAGGCAATTCCTGATCCACGCCAATTGGTTTCCGGCATCCTCAGCGTGGACCAATTCCGGCTCTTCGGAGCCATCGCCACGGCACCACTTTGCGGCACACGCTTTGATCGCATCCAGGTCTCGATCAATGCCGACGAGATTTCGCAACGGTGCACCTAGTTGCTTCAGTACTCCGATGTCGCCGCCCTCGCGCGATGCCAGGAATACATGCAGGCCTCGATCAAAGCAGTCTGGGTAGTGACGATCGAGCCACTCTTGGTTCGCCCTGTGTGTCTCGAACCGTGCGGCCTTCTTCTGCAGGCTCTCGCCTTTGTAGGTGTCGCTCACCGCTTCCCCTCCGCCTTCTCATGACACCCCACATGCCGCACCAAGTGCCCACTCACCTGGTCGGCATACCGTTCCGCCCTCGGCTCGATGATTCGCCCACACTCGTTGCAATTCTCAGCGAAACCCTTGGAGGTGCGGATCCAATGCCTCTTGAGCGGCGCCCCCGTCGGCACGTTCCGACTCCGCGCTAGCAGCTGCTGGGCGCGCGGGGTGAGGGGGCGGTTGAAGCCTGTCGTCTGATTTGGATGGCGTGCCATTAGCCTGCTTTCCTTGCTTTCTGCATCGCTGCTCTCGGTCCCCTCACGACCTTGTTTTGCATGTGCACCATGCGCTCGACGAACACAGCGCCTGCCAGCGCGTCGGCTTCGTGCTCACCAACCGTTTGGTTGATGCCCTGAAACATCACGAACCGGATTGCGTTGATGACCTCGAGCTTCGTCGCGTGCCCCATGCCCTTGCCGCACACCGCGATCTTGGCCTGCTGTGGGGCGTACATCACGACCGGGATCCCGTAGCTGAACGCCACTGCCTTCATGATCCCGACGACCTCGCCCACTGCGTCGGTGTTTGCGTTGAACCCGAACGCCTTGATGGCCTTGCCTTGGCGAGCTGCGTCGAGTTGACGCTTCGCGTTCATGCGTGCGCCGACACGCGCGCCGTTCTGGTCTTCAATCCCGAAGTAGTGCGGACGGATCTGCTTGTCGCAACAGAGCAACGCCAGCTCGCGCCAGATCTTCTTCAGCCGATCGTTAAGGCCCCAGTCGGCTGGCGTTTCGATCTTGCCCGACTCGACTAGCTCGGGGCGAGCCGAGTTGCTGTGCCGGCGCACGACCCCGTAACCGACGTTTGCCAACCCGGGGTCGCAAGCGATCACGATTCGGGGCGAGCTGTTCAAGCTGTATAGCCTTTCAGGTCTTCGTAGCAACGCATCATCGCAACCACGTCGCCCTCAGCCATGGCCTTCGCCGCGAGGTCGAGCGACCGCCGCATCATGAACAACGCTGGCGCGCACGCTCGCGCCAGCATCGGGTCGGTGTGCTGGTACTGGGGAATCACCTCATCGCGCACGCGAGCCATCTCGCGGGGGAGCGCTTCACCGAGAGAGTCGCTCACGCTTCGGCGCTCCCATTCTGCTTTGCCTTCTTGCCCCTGACCGCCTTCGAGTTGGTCTTGACCACCCGCCCCTCGTCCTCGGCGGCCTGTGCCAGCGCTTCCGGTGTCGGCTCGAACGGCTCTTCGTCTTCGTCGTCATCGGCCGGCGGCGGCGCGGACCCACCACCATCAAACAGGCCCGGCTGGCGATTCTCCTCCTGCTCGTCGCTCGTCGCTGCGCGCTCGTCGACCTTTTCGTCCGTGTCGACGCGGCGGATCTCGTAGTGCAGCAGCACGCCTTGGGGCGACGTGACCGCGAATTCGTAGCACTCGACCTGGCGCTTCTCCGCTCCCGACTCGAGCGCTTCCAAGATGCAGTCCTTCTTGGCCTTCTGGACCTTGATCTCGCCGTTGATCACCTTGTTGTCGGCCTTCTTCTGCTCTTCGAGCCGGATGATTTCGCGGTCGATCCCCTCGAGCTCGACGCGGCGGGCGGCCTTCTCTTCATCGGTCAGCGAGCATTCGACTAGCTCGAAGTAAGTGTCGCGGGCGGGCATCTCGCCCGACTCGGCCATGGCTTTTTCGATGGTTTCGTCTTGGATGGCGTCGGTGAATTCTTGGCTCATGGTCTCTCCCGTTAGGTTCCGTATCGGTCGTCTAAGTCGTCGTAACTGGGGTCATGCCCAGGCTCGGTCGGCGGCAGGCCGAGTTGCTGCTGGCGATCTTCGGCGTCGTAGTCGCTGATGAAGCACGCGGAGTGCGGGTTCCAATTCAGCGGGATCGAGAAGCCTACGGGCCCCTCCTTGACCTTCTCGACCCAGATCTCGCGCGAGATCTTTTCGCCGACCTTCTTGCCTTCCGCGTCAATGTCCTGCTCGACGCGCTTCTTGCCGAAAAGGATGTTCTCTGCGGAGTTGTGCAGATCTTCGGACTCGCGCGCCTTGAGCTTGCCGGTGCGCTCGTCCTCGGTGATCTGGCTAAACAGGATGCCGCCCGCGCCGGCTTCTTTGATCGCGTCGGTGAGCAGGTAACAGATGCTGTTGATCTCGTTGCGTCGGTCCTGCGAGCGCGCCGCGAGCCGGATGCGCTGCATGTAGTCGACCATCACGACGTCGATGCCGTGCGCCACGACGAGGCTCCGGATGTCGGAGGCCACTGCCTCAGCGCTGCGCCCGATTGCCGGCAAGAGCCACGGGATGTCCTCGGCGTCGGCGAGCGCATTGGCTAGCTTGCGGTGCTCGTCGTTGAGCAGCCGCGCCTCGCGCAGGCGCATCGCGTGCACGTTGGTCCGCGTCAGGAACAGGCGCGAGCCGAACATGCGCTCGGGGTCTTCGAACGTCACGATCAGCGGGCGCTGCTTGTCGCGGAGTACGCGGTTGGCGGTTCCGACGATGAAGCTCGACTTTCCCCAGCTGGTCGGCGCGGCGAGCAGGGTCACCGAGCCGTGGGTCACGCCGCCGATCACGCGGTCGAGCTCCTTGCTGATGGTCCGGCAGCCCGGGCGGCGCTCGGTCGTGGTGGCGTGCTTGTAGGCCACGGAGAGGCTTTCGCGGACCGTCCGAGCCTTGGCCCCGCTCGAGAAGTCGGCGTCACGCAGCGCGTTGGCCAGCGCCTCGCGGGCGGCCGCCATGCCGTCGCCGCGCTCGATCTCACCCCGGATCACGGTCAGCCGCTCGAGCAGCAGCCGCTCGCCGGCGACCTGGCGGAGCTTGTCGACCGAGCCCCACGGGTTCAGATCGGTCGGCGCCATCAGGCTGTCGATGACGCCTTCGCCGCCGTTCTCCCAGAGCTTCAGCTTGCCCTGGCGCTCGAGTTGGATCACGAGGTCGTCGCGCGTCAGCGTGGCGCCGCGGGCGGCGCAGATGGCGGCGATGGCGCGCTGCCAGTCGCCGCAGAACAGCTCGACCTGGGGCGCCCACGCGGCCCGGAACTTGGCGTCATCGAACCACGCCGACAGCACGCGGGCGCCGATGTTCACGTGCGCGAGCAGGAGCTTGTGTGCGTCGTCGCTCATGCTTCCCCGAAGGTTTCGCGCAGCTGCTGGGCGGCGGCGGCGGCGGCAAAGTCGGGGGCCGGTGCAGCTGGGGCGCCATTCGACGCGAGTAGCCGCCGCAGCACGGCCGGCGTGAAGGCCCCGGGGTGACGGCGTTTCGGGTCTGCAAACCAATCGGACGCGCCAGCCAGCGAACCGGCCAAAAGCAGGTCCGGAATTGGGTTTTCCGCGGCGATTGCCTCCAGGATCGCCCGCAAATCGCTGTCGGACTTTGGAGAATTGCCCAAACGAACGGGGTTTCCGAATGACCAGGCTGCCGCTACGGCCTGCACCTCGGGCAGCAGCGAGGGCTGCAAATACTCGCCATCGTAGGGGTTTTTGAGGATTCGCCGCGCGATGTCCACCAGCTCGCGCGCGCGCGGAGACCCGCTCTGATCCGTTGTTGCCTTCGGAACTGACAGATCTCCATCACCACCACCACTCCCTGCGGGTGCGTGACCGACGGTGGTGGTCACGCCAGGAGTCACACCGTGACCGACGGCGTGACGGTCGCCGTGACCACCAGCGTGACCACCACCGTGACTCCCACCGGAAGGACCGCGTGACTTGCCCTTGCGAATCCGGGCTTGCTCACGTGCCGCCAGGACCTGCTCGCGGCTCTTGGACCAGTGGAGGTAGTCGTGCATCTGTAGGCCCCCTCGGCGCGTCTTCTCGAGCAGCTCGACCTCGAACAGGGCTGCCATCGCAGCGGCTCGCTTCTCGGGGTCCCTGGGGCCGCGCACCTCGTCCAGCATGTCGTCAGGGACGAAGCCGTCGGTGAGGTACTTGGCGCAGTAGACGCGCAGCCCGAGCCAAAGGAACAAGGCCTCGGGCCCAGCCAGCTTGATGGCCCGTACAAACTTCGGGTGATCGAGAATCCCGTCGTCCAACTCGATCCAGCTCACGCAACCTCCTTGACAAGCTCAACCGCGAACCCACCTTCAACCGCGTCGAAGGAACGAACGAAACCCAGGTCTTTCAGCTGCGCGAGCACCGTCGCCACGGAGACGCGACCAGCACGCACAAGGCCATCGCAGTGAACATCCCAGACCGCCTTCGCGCGTGCGACGATCTCGACCTGCGAGCGCTGCGAAAGCTCCGGGTGCAGTAGCCACATCGTGACCAGCAGGCGGCGCGTCTTCGCGACCTCGGCCGAGCGCTTCCACGCTTCGCCGATGCCCACGCAGTCGAAGAGATCGGTGGGGACGTGGTTCATGCGGACCTCCCAAAAAGGCTCGGCTGCAGGTCAATAGGCAGGCAGTGCGGCGAGAACCAGAGTGTCTCCTGCTCGCGGTTGTCGTTGTCGTCGCTGGCGTAGCCGCGCGCGCCCTTCCAGCGGTGGACCGTCCACGACGCCGGCATTTGCTCGGCGTGCTCGTCGAAGTAGCCGGCCAGGCAGATGCGCAGATCCGGATCGTCGCCGTTCGCGATGGCCCAAGCCCGCACCTCAGCCGCGAGTCCGGCGCGATCGTGGCCGTAGATCTGCTTGGCCCGCATCGTGACGTCGTAAGGCGGGTCCAGGAACACGGCGCAGGGGCGTCGCCCGCCGACGTTCTTGCCCTTGCCGAGCACGCTCGGGCCAAGCACCCGCGTCCAGTCGCCGCAGACAACGCGAACGCGTCGCAGGCGTTGCTGGAGAGCGCGGAACCAGGCCAGGCGCGGCGGGGCCGAGACGCCGTTGATGCCGCGGTCGTTGCCAATGGCTGGAAGGCCATGCTCTCGGGGTGCGCTCTCGCTCGTCACGCCGCGGCCGGTCTCGGTACCGCCGGTCGAGCTGACCGCGAGCATGGGCATTTTTTCGGCGAGCCCGCTGGCGTGGATGCCGTTGCCTGTCGCGCCGCTGTGGACGCGCAGGCCCAGCATCTGCTGGCTGAGCACACCCTTGCCGGTCGTGCGGGCGCGCGCCGGTACCGCCAGCTCTGGCATCTGCTGCTTCGGACTCCGGACACCAACGTCGTAGCCGGACAGGTTCGGGAGCTTCTGTGACAGCACGCCCATGCCGGCGCTGTCGCCGCTGACGTGCGGGCGCTGGTTCGGCAACTCGCGCGTGCCCAACGCGTGGACGCCTTGGCCGGTGTTCAGGTTCGGACGCGGCTCGCCGTGACGAACGCCGCCGCACCAGCCGGTACCGATCCACTGGCAGATGCCCCAGACCCACCAGCCCGCGACCTTTGCGTCGAAGTACTCGGGGTCGGCGCGGAGCTGCTCGGCCATTTCTTCGAGCCGCACCACCAGCCAGGCATGGCGAGTGTGCAGGTCCAGCTCGGACACCGGGTCGTCGCACCATTCGGCAACGGCGTCGGGGTCGGTTTTGATGGCACGCCAGAAGTTGCAGATCGCGCCCGAGAGGTCGTTGACGGTTTCGATCTTGCCGGCGCCGTTGGGGCGCAGCAGCAGCGCCGCGATCGAGCCAGCAAACGGCTCGACGTAGTTGACGACCTCAGGGCCCAGGCCGCGCCAGATGATTTCGGCAGCGCGGCTCTTGCCGCCCATCCACGGGAACGGGGCACGGAGGAGCTCAGCCACGCGCCACCCCCCTTCGATCGTTCCACCACCCCGCCACCGCGAGCCCAACAAAGCCCGCGATCCAGATCGGCGCAGTCACGAGGAGAATCGCGAGATCGGCGTCGAGCAGCTCGGTGGGGGTGAGGCGGTTAGCCATTGGTGGCCTCCTCGAACAGCTCGCGAAATGCTTCAGATTTGCGCAGGCGCTCCAGCAGAATCTCCTCGAGCTGCCGCGCGCGCTCCCGCGTCAGGTTGAGCACCTCACCCACGATCTCGAGTGTTGCTCCGCCGCGGTCGGCGACGTCCAAGCAGCACGACTCGAGCAGCTGGTCTGGCTCGAGGTCGGGGTAGTTGAGCGTCAGGCCGCCGTTGCGTGTGACGTCGAGGAACAGGTGGTACCTGCACGAGACGAACGGGCAGGGGCGCGCGCCGTCGACACATTCGCTGCGCAGACGCGGCTTGCTGTGCGGCTCGTACTGCTCGCCATCGACGAAAAGCCGGCGCTTCTCTTCGAGCGTGATGCGGGTGCCGATCGTGATCTTCCGCACGGGGCGCGAGAGGCGTCGGCCCTTGTGGTCGTGAGCGTGGAGGGTGGCGCGGTCAGGCATCAACCGATCCCTGCCTTCCGCACGTGCCCCGGCAGCTCGCGCATCACCGCCAGCAGCAGCTCGTCGCTCAGGTCACGACCGCAGAGGCGTTCGTTGACGAAGTCCACCGCCACGCGCGGGCTGCCGTTCACGGCGTCGGCGAATGCGCGCCACTCCAACCCCGAGAGCCGCCATTGGACTTTGAGAAACCACCTCGTGATCTCTTCGTCCGTCAGCATGCGGACCTGGACGTCGGTCGGCTCAGCCGGCATCGCGCCCTCCCACCACCCGCAGCCACCTTCGACCGCTGGCCCTCAGCCGCTCGACCTTCTCACGCCGCGCCAGCCGGTCGATCTCAGCCTTGGCGGCCCGCAGCTCGTCCGACAACCCGAGCAGCGCCTGGTGGTCGTGGAGCGGGCAGCAGAGGCGGCGGCCCAGCAGGTCGAGCTCGCGCGCCTGGGCCAGCTCAAGGTCGCGGAGCGCGCAGTGCCAGGCCAGCACGGGGCCGAGGGCCGGAGCGCAGCGGGGCGAGGCGCCGCCGGAGACGAGGCGGAGGGCGTTAGCCACGGCGGACCGCCTCCTGCCGGAGCTCTTCGACCGCGCCGGCCAGGTCGCCAGTCGCTACCCGGTCAGCGGCCCGGCAGACGGCGAGCCCGGGCTTGGCGCCCTCGGGGTCGATGGTCGCAAGCGCCAGCAGGCGAGCCTGGCGGACTTGACTCGGATCAACCGGAGCAGGCGGAACCCAATGCTGGCGGTGATTTGGCGGCTCCTCTGAACCATCGGTTTCGACGTGTTTGGACCCGTCACCGCCCGTATCTCCCGAGCTAGGCCCAGCTTCGAGTCCTAGAGTCGGAGCCACGAAAAACGCTGGTCTAGCGTTTCGATCAACAGAGTAGTCAACGCCCAGCACGGCATTGCACATCGCCTCCCACTCGAAGTCCGTGTAGGTCTCGATGGTCTCGAAGCCGTCGCCCTCGGAGTTGTGGGTGATGCGCTCGACGACCTTGCCCTCGGCGCCGCTGGAGCGGGCCACGCTGACGAAGGTGTGGCGGCTGCTGTGCAGCGTCCGGTTGGCGACGCCAGCCACCTTGATGGCCGTCCGGAACGCCTTGTAGGCGCTGGACGCCGAATGCCCGCCGGCCGTGCCGAACGTCGGGACGATGAAGTCGTCGAGCTGGGGCTTGCGGCAGTACACCAGCTCGAAGCCCTCGGCCCACCACCAGGTCAGCACCTTGGCGAGCTCGGGGTGGACGGGAACCACGCGCGGGTGCGCCTCTTCCTCGTCGTCGGTCTTGAGCGGCTGGTCGTCGTACTGCGTGTGAACGAGCAGGCCGCCGAGCGGTTGGGCCAAGCGGTCCCAATCGCGCCAGCGCCGGCCGCAGATCTCGCCCTTGCGCATGCCCGTGTAGAAGGCCAGGTGCAGGAACACCCGCATCGGCAGCGAGACCTCTTCGCAAGCCAAGATTTGGCGGACCTCGGAGCGTAGGTAGGGAAAGCGCTTCTTCTTGGCCGAGCGGCGGCGGATGGTGCCGGGCGGCAGCCCCTCGCAGGGGTTGTCGCTGCGCAGCTCTTCGAACACGGCGCGCTTAAAGGCGCCGCTCAACACCGTGAACGTGTTCGCGATGGTCTTCTCGCCGATCTTGCCCACTTTGCGGATCTCGCTGATGAGGCGCTCGACGTCCTTGGGGCGCGTGTCGGATACGGCCAGCTCACCGAACCAGGTCACGCTCAGCACGTGGTGCTCGAGAGCCTGGCGCTCGTACGGCGGGCCCTTCGACTCGGTCTCGCGCCAGTCCAGGTAGCGCTCGAGCCAGGCGGCATTGGTGCAGCGCTTCGAGACGCCGGGCACGTAGGTCTTCGCCTCGATCTGCTTGGCGATCTCGTCGTGCTGGCGCTTGGCCGCGCGCGCGTCGTAGCCGCCGTGGATCCACTCCTGCTCGCCCTGCCAACGCAGAACGATCCAGTTGGCGGTTTTGCCGTTACGCAGTTTTCGCTGGACGATTGCCATTGCTGATCCAGTTGAGCAGATCGGTGCGGGTGAAGCGCCACTCCGAGCCGAGACGGCGGCCGGGGAGCTCGCCCGTGGCGGCGCGCTTCATGAGGGTGTGGGGCGAAGTCTGAAGAAAAGCGGCCGCCTGCTGGAGTGTGAAGACCTCGGCGCCTTCGGGAGCGGTGAGGGGCTTGGCGCTTTTCATGACTCCAAGATCTCCAGCCGGCGACCGTTGAGCCACATGCGCAAATGGTCCAGGTCGTGAAACACCGGCTTGCCCATCTTCTGCATCGCGTTGACCTCCCCGCGCGCGCCGCTCGACAGCTCCCAACCGTCGACCGTGAGCAGGGCGTCGCAGCGCCGCATCATCTCGAGCGTGGCAGCGATCCAAAACTTGTACGGCTGCACGTGCTCGTACTCCGGGAGTGACGTGTTGCTGTGCGGCACGATCGGGCAAGCGCCGAGCTTGGCTACCTCGACCCCGCGGAGCGCTGCCCGGTGGATGTTGGCCTCGACGGCTCCGCGGTCGGCTCCGCTGAAAGGGCCGGCGATGTAAACCAGTGTCGACGCGAGAATCATTTTAAAAGCCTCCCCTTCGTCTCCGCCTCGTAAACCGCCACTGCATCCGGCAGCACACCCATGCGCTGGCGGAGCTCGTGGCAGAAGGCCAACCTCTGCTCATCCGTCAACTCAACGCTCGCCACCCGCACAGCGACCGGCGTCGGCAGGTGGCCCACCTTGCGCTCGAGCGCGTCGAGTGAGCTGGTGAGCTTGCGCGTGCTGGACTCGAGCTTTTCGGCGCTTGGGGGTGTGCTGTAGCGGGAGGTCATCGGCAGCTCCTGATCGCGCTGGCGACGTCACGACCGGCACGCGCTATCTCGCGACCGGCTTCAGTGACCGAGCACTGCAGCCCGACCAGCGCCATGGCGATGCAAAGCAAGGCTATGTCCCTCACGACGCCCCTCCATTCGCCTTCACACCCGGCGTCGCCAGCAAAAGATTGTACGTCGCGATCCGCGCCTTCTCGCCCGGATGCTCCCAGCTGCACGAAGCGCCGCTGTAGCCGCGGAACACGCTGGCGGGGAAGGGCACACCGAGCCGCGCGCAGCGGTAGTGCCCGACCTTGGCCATCTTCGACGCCGCAGCGACCTGGACGGCCGTGTTTTCGAGACCGACGAGCTGGCCCCATACTGGCCGGGTGTGGTCGTTCAGGTGAAGCTGAAAGCCCGAGCGAGCGCGAAACTCGACGGAGCCATCCTTGTGCCGGAGCGCATCGCATTGATGCGGAAGGCAGATGCCAGCCTGCACGTCGAGCGACAACGTCGACTCGCGGAAGCCGATGGCACCGAGCACCGCGACCCATTGGCGCGGCGTGACCGGAGCCGTCTCTGACTCGTGCGCCATGGCGACGGCGAGCGCGTCGAGCTGCTGGCGCTTCTCGTCGAGGCGAGAGCGATCGGCGGTGGCGATGGGAAGGCGAGCCAGTGCGGCGCGCGTCCAGGCTACGTGCGCGCTCGGCGCATCGGCGTAGGCCGTCGCGGTCAACAGCATCAATCCCGTCAGCGCTTTCTTGACCATCGGAACCAAACCTCCAAGAGCACCAGGAACGCGAAGCAGGCCCAGAGCGGGGCCTCGAGAGTCACAAGAGCCCGAACAACGACCCCAACGAGAGCCCGGCACCGAAGCCGGCGAGCATCAGCACCGCGACCAGACCAGGCGGCACGGTCGCCACGGGCTTGTCGGCCACGTCGCTTGCAAATCCTTCCCAAGACTGAACGCGCCGACGCCCAATGACGCCGGATTCAGTGCGCACCGGCCCCGCTACCGAACCGCCGCAATGCAGGGACGCCACAGGGGGTGACGTGCGAAAACCCGGAGCGAGGCGTGCGGCTAGCATCGCTTACTCGCGCTCCGGGTAGATCGTGAGGCCGCGCTTCCAGTCGACGGCGTCGCCGAGGATCACGTCGAGCGCTGTCGGGCGGCCACGATCGAATACGGTGACGTCGCTGGCAGGAAAGCGATCGAGGTGCTCGCGGTAGATATCCGCGGCGTCGAACAATCCCTCACGACGCAGACGGCGCTCGGTCTCGCGCTCGAATTCAGTGAACGCGGCCATGTCGAAGGCAGGAGCGCAAGCCATCAGCCAACCCTCCGCGTGACCTGCGCCGTGAGCGCTCGGAGCTGCTCGAGTTGGACGGGGTCCGGAAGCTCTTCGCCGCTGCGCCACCGGTACAACGTCGAACGCGACACCTTCATCAGGTAGGCGACGTCGATCGCCGGGCAGCTAGCAGCCTGAAGCGAAGCCATGCAGCGCCTCACGTCGAGGCGGATGCTCTCGCGGAGCTGTGCCATGTCGGGGACACGGCAGCGGGCCAGGGGGCGCAGCTTCGCCTCACTCATGACTCAAGCTCCTGAACGTCTTCAGGTCGTCGTCGCACGCCTGCTGGCGAAGCTGCTTCAGCAACCGCGCCCGCGTGAGGTCGGCGCCGACGACGAGACCGATCGAGAACGCGGCGAGCGCGCAGACCACGAGCAGACCGAACGTGAGGAACCAGGGTTCGAGGCAGTGGGACATGGCTCACGCCACCGCCTGACTGAACGAGCTGTCGACGATGCAGACCCCACTCGGCGCCCCGCGACGAATCACGCTCTCGACGCGCGCGTGGGCGGCGTCGAATTCGGATTGCTGAGCGACCATCGCGCGGTTGAACTCGGCGATCGACTGAAGCTCGGCGTGCGTGAGGAAGCGGCCGGCGGGGAGGGCGGGGCAGCGGGGGCGCATCAGGCAGCTCGCCCCTTCGCTGCTCGCTTCGCCGCATCGACCTTCGCTTGCGCGGCCTCACCGGCAAGTCGCAGGGCTTTGACCTTGGGCTCAGCCCCTTCCCCGGAGATGAGCCAGGCCACCTTCACCCCGAGCACCTCGGCCAGGGACGTGATGGTGTTGAGGCCCGGGTTCGGGCGGGTGCCTCGCTCGATCATGCCCACGAGCCGGGAGCTGAGCCCGGCAGCACGGGACAGCACCTCCTGGCTGATGTCGGCCTTGGTCCTTGCGTCGGCGAGCCTAGCGGCGAGGTCGGTCACGGGGACTAAGGTATCCGCGGATACCAGAGTGTGCAACCGCTATTTTTTACACCCGCCTGTCAGCGGTGATTTTCGATGAAGTCAGCCTACGATCGGGTGGTGACGCAGACCGAAGTCGACGATCTCCTATGGCGGCTCGAGCACCTCATGGTCCTGCATGGGCTGAGCGCGCGCGACTGGTCCGAAAAGGCGGGCATGTCGGAAAGCACCCTAAACCGTGCGATCGGCCGCCTGCGCTCCTCAGAAGATCCAGACATACAGTTGGGAACGCTCACGAAGCTCGCCAATTTCGTGAAGGTTCCGCCCGAGTGGCTCGCGTTCGGCAAGGGTGTTCGCAAGATCGACCCGAAGTACCCGCAGCGTTCTGGCGCCATAGCGATGGCTGAGGCGCAGAAGCTACCCTCGGCGGCTATTGCCGAAGTTGAGGCGATGGACCCCGGAACCGACTTTGACCACCTCACGTGGTGGCAGCACCTCGAGGCCGCCGCTGAGCGTGCCCGTCTGGCGGAGTCGCGCATGTCGCCGCGCAACAAGAATCGCGTCCATCGTCGCTAGCTCCTGAGCTACGCGCTCGTCGCAGAGAACGAAGCCGACCGCCTTGCCGTCTTCGTAATAGGTGGCTTTCACGGCAGCGCCGAACCGCTCGAACTTCAGCATCCCGTCCCCTCGGCTGGTGTTGTGGGTGTCTTAACGCTTCACCGGTACGTAATAGTCCCGACACGTCTGGTCGCGCAATCGAAGTTAGACAAGGCCGGTCCTACCCTGTCCGTGTAGGTGGGGGTGCTACCTTTTTGATACCGTAGTGCGTTTTCGGGGTGGATACTTTGGTAATCGGTGATACGAATGTATCTACCGATGACGAACAGCGCCCTCGCCCGCCAAACCGCCTCGCTCGATCGCGCCCTCGACCGCCGCATCGCCCTCGGCCAACTCAGCACCGGCCCGGCCTACGAGGTCGTCCGCGCCCAGGGTCCCATCCACCGCCAGCGCGTCGAGAGCGTGAGCCACCAGGGCAACCACACGGTCACGACGACGAGCTGGGTCGAGGTTGCGCCGGTGGTGAGCCTGGAGGTCGCGTGATCAGCCTCCGCGCCCTCGCCACCGTCTACGCCGCCCGCACGGTGGACGCCGACGGCTTCGACCTCGAAGGCGAGCCGCTCCGCTCCAGCGTTGAGCGCGCCATCCGCGCCGACATCGACGCCAGCTCAACGACCATCGCACGCCTGCTGCCTGAGGAGACTTGCCCGAACGCCTATCGCGGTGAGCTGCGGTCCGCGCGCCACCGCTTGAAGGTCGCGTCGGCCGACCTGGTCGACGTCACGGCAATGCGCCTGGAGGTCACGGCAGCCGAGTAGCAGTCCCTCCGAGGCTGCGGCGCTCCCGGTGGCTCAACCCCTCCACGCCACCGACGAACGCCCCAGCCTCGGGAGTGCCGCAACCGCCCTGAGCACGAAGACCATGACCCGTAAAACCGCAACCCTGACCATCGTTACCTTTCGCGTCGTCGAAGAATCGGACGACGACGAAACCCAACCGCCGTCACTGCCTCCGTTCCCAATCGACGTTGAAGGCCAGACGGTCTCCGAGACCATTCGCCCGCTCGCCAAGGTGCTGCCGTTCGCGAGCAAGCTGCGGAGGTTGGCGTAATGCCTGCCCGCAACCCCTGGGAGCAACAGAAGCGCCGCGAGAAAGTCGCCGCGCTCACCCGCCACATTACCGAGCTCGTCTCGCTACTCGGCCTCACGCCGGAGAGCGACGGGTGGATGATTGCGGATCTGGTGCGCGGGTGGGGCGACAAGGAATGGCGATCTGCGGCAATCAATATCGGCAAGAAGCCGAACGGCAACAAGCCGCTCGTGGGCTTCGAGACGCGCCTGCAGGTCATCCAGCACTTCATCGAGAAGGCGCGCAAGAGCGCCTGACACCGTGACAAGTGAGCTTGAAAACATGCAACCCGTAGCCCTCTACACCGATCCCCACGGCCCGTATCCGAAGCTCTGCGAGGCTTGGGACGTGACGCGCGACGCTCGCTTGTACGCGGGCCCGGCGCCGGTCGTGGCTCATCCGCCCTGCGGCCCCTACTCAAAGCAGCGCCACAACTACCGCGGCACCGAGCACGACTGCGCGCCGCGAGCTCTCGAGCAAGTGCGCGCGTTTGGCGGCGTTCTCGAGCACCCGGCCGAATCGATGTTCTGGGATCTGGCCGGACTGCCCAAGCCGTACCCGCGTCACAAGCCCGGTACTATGCAGTACAGCGAGACGGACGCGCATGGCAGCTTTTCGATCTCGTGCGAGCAAGTCGAATGGGGCCACGTCGCGCGCAAGCCGACTTGGCTTTACATCGTAGGTGCGGACTGGCTCGAAGTCGCGCGCCTGTACGACGCTCGCCCCTATCCGGGCAGGGCGCCCACGCACTGGTGTTCAGGCAACCGGAACAACAAGGGCGGCGGCAGCGTGCCAACCGGGATCAAGGTTTGCAGCGCGCAGCAGCGCCGAAAGACCCCGCCGGCCTTCGCCCAGTTCTTGCTTGCGATTGCGGCACTGACCACTAGGGACAGCCACCAGCGAGCCTCACGATGAAGACCTGCAACTGCTGCTCCCGCCCCGTCGCGATCACCTCCGCCAGCCGCGTGCGCCCGATGATCAACCCGTTCATGTATGCGCTGCTCTGGGAGTGCGCCTGCCAAAACACGCTGAGTTGCGTGCTCTGGGAAGAGGTCGACGAAGAGGACCTGCTGCTCGATGGCGATCTGTACACGGCGACGAACAGCCTCAGTGATCTGAGGCCGGAGGAGGCGGCGTGATGGCTGACCAAGTTTTGCTCCCGCATAAGCTCTCGGAGCTGGCGCAGATGGCGCTGGACGACGTCGAGGCGATCGAGCGCTCCGGTATCCACGGTATCGAGATGGCATCGTGGTGCCGCTGGGACAGCACCGGTGGCCCGTGCGCCATGTGCGCGGCCGGCGCTGTCGCTGTTCAGCGTCTCGGCTTGTCCAGGACGGTGGTCTCACACGTCGAGTTCTACAAGCTATTCGGCGACCACAACGCCGACGCGCTCGTGGCCGTGGATCAACTGCGGATGGGCAATGTCGGCGCGGCCCTGTTGCTGGTCGAGGGATCTGAAGACTGGGAGACCGTCAACGACTCCGAGGAGCACGAACTAAACCGCGAGATCCCGCGATACGGAATCGACATGGCGGGATGGCACGCTGGCATGCGCGCGCTGATCGCCGACCTTCGCGAGGCCGGACTATGAACATCCACACGCCGCAAGTCACCGAAGCCGAGCTCGCCACCGCCATCACCGAAGCGATCGAGCTGGGGAAGAAGGATGCGAGGGCGGGGCTGGAGCCCAAGGGGCCGGATGAGATGCCGGAGGGGCTTGAGGTGGCTTGGGATGCTTACGAAGAGGCCTGGGAGGCCGAGATGGTCGTCATTGGGGGCGAAAGCTGATGGCCGCCACCGACCTCACCGAAGCCCTCGAATCCAGCGTCCAGGCTGCCCAGACCGGCGGCCGCTTCGTCGCGGCGTGGGATCTGCCGACCGAGGAAGCGCTGACGGCAGCGCAGGCGCAGCTGGCTCGCGGTGTGCGGACCCAGCGCCGGTTGCGAGCGCAAGAGGTGTTGCCGATGCCGACGGAGGACTCGCGATGAAGCCTGAGGAGCTGAAACTTCACAAAGACCGCCACGAAGCGCTGGAGGCGGAGGTGGCGCGCCATCGAGATCGCCACTCATCCGGTTTCTACGAGATGATGTGGGAGCGCACATTGGGCGAGCTGAGCGGCGGGGAATTCGACGCCGTCCTTGGGTTGCGGGTATTCGTCGCCCGACTACTGGCGCGAAACGATCGTCAGCAATTTCTCGACCAGGTCGCGACGCGCCTTTGCGTAATCGCTCGCAACGGATCAACCGCGAAGAGCGAGCTCGAGCAATACGCCCGAGTGGCTTACGACCAGGCCGAAGCTCTGTGGCGCGAGCGACAGAAGCGTCGGAACTCGCACGGCGACGAGGAGATCCCGTTCTGATGGTCGACTCGATCCTCGACCTGCCCAACGGCGTCCACCGCGATGTCGCGCCGGCCGTCTACCATGCGCCTGCGCTCGGGGTGGTAAGCAAAACCGCGCTCGACAAGATCCACCGTTCACCAGCGCACTACAAGGCGTGGCTCGACGGCACCGATGCCGAAGAGTCCAGCGAGGCTCTCGAATTCGGCGCGGCGTTTCACTGCGCGCTGCTCGAGCCCGACCGCTTCGCGGCGGAGTACGCAATAGCTCCCGACTTCGGCGACACTCGCAAGACCGACAAGACCACCAAGGAAGACGCGAAGGCCAACAAGACACGCCGCGATGAGTGGCGCACGGCCAACGCCGGAAAGCAGCCGCTCGACGCCTTCGATGCCAACTGCATCGCCGGCATGGTGGCGGCTGTCCGCCAGCACCCGCTCGCCGGAAAGATGATCCGCGACGGCGTCAGCGAGTTGACCCTGAAGTGGCGCGACAGCGAGACGGGCCTGACGTGCAAGAGCCGACTCGATCGGTACGTCGAGGGCCACGCCATGATCTTGGACGCCAAGTCCACGCTCGATGCGCGCTGGGAGGCTTTCCGCAAGGACATCGCCAAGTGGCGGTACCACGTGCAAGACGCGCTCTATCGCAGCGCAGCGGTCGAGCTCGGGATACCAGTGCAGTACTTCGTGTTTCTGGCGTGCGAGAAGCTGCCTCCGTACGCGGTGGCCACGTACACGCTCGACGCCGATGGGATCGGTCGCGGCTACAGCGCCGCGCGCGCCGACATCGACCTGCTCGCCACTTGCGTGCGGGACAACGTTTGGCCGGGCTATCCGGTCGGCATCAAAGAGATCGAATTGCCCCCGTGGGCCTGAAAGGAAAAGGACCGTGACCCAACAAATGAACCTCGAGCCCAAGAACGGGGCGCCGACACCCGCGAACGAGCCAGCGGCGGCGCTCGCGCCGGTCGACGACGTGCTGACGACCAGCGGTGAGCCCTCGCGCGTCTTGAGCGCATTCTCGGGCGAGAGCGCATTCATCGTCGCGCAGCGCATGGCCAAGGCGCTGAGCTCTAGCTCGCTGCTGCCCGAGACGTTCCGGAACAACATCCCCAACTGCATGATCGCCATGGAGCTGGCGAACCGCATCGGGTGCAGCGTGTTCATGATCTGCCAGAACATGGACGTCATCCACGGCCGACCGGGACTGCGCGCCAAGTTCCTGATCGCCACCGTGAACGCCTCCGGCCGCTTCGAGCCGCTGCGCTTCAAGTGGGAAGGCAAGCCCGGGACGGACGACTACGGCTGCCGCGCCTACTCCAAGGACCTGCGGACCGGCGTCCCCTGCGAAGGGCCGCTCATCACCTGGGGCCTGGCGAAGTCGGAAGGCTGGGTTTCGAAGTCGGGCAGCAAGTGGAAGACCATGCCCGAGAAGATGTTCATGTACCGCGCCGGCGCGTGGTGGACGGACCTCTACTGCCCCGAATTCGGCATGGGCATGGGTACCGCCGAAGAAGCAATCGACACCTACGGCGAGCCGGTGGTGAGCACACCAGCGGCCCTGATGCCGGGCACGCCGGCTGCGCTCGAAGCGGCGCTCACGGCGACGGCGCCGCTCGTGACGGCTGATGGTGAGGTGCTGTCCGCGCCGGAGACAGCCAAGGCGTCAGGCAAGATCAAGGCGCCCGTCGATGACGATCCGGAGCCGGGCAGCAACGGCTAACAGACGCGCCCAGCTCGCCGGGTGCAACGCAGTGGCGAGCCTTCGGATCCAACCCTCGCGGTTGGACTTCGAAGAAGGTCAGCGACCGAGCTTCCCCCAGCAAAGTCGCTGCCGCTTCTTCGGAGTTTTGGAGGAGAACATGGCAATCACCATCACTCACTTTCCAGCGGTCGGAATCGGGCAGCCACCGAGCGATGCGCCGTTCCAAGTCGGGGATACGGTCCGTCTAAAGCGCAGCGATGGCCCTCACCGGTTGGGACACGTCGGCAAGATCACCGAGGTTCGCCCGCGCGGGTTTACGCCCGAAGCGCATGGCGGTCGGTTCGTGTGCCGCGTCGACGGCACTAGCCACTATGAAGACGACCTGGAGCTGGTCTCTCGAAAGGAGCGGACCTTCTGCGGCATCGATCCTGCCAGCGACGCCCCCGTCGACGTGAAGGAGGCCTGCCACCGATTCAACATCGAGCAGCAGTCTGAACGCACCGGCCCCCACGGCGGCGGCTCCGACCTCTCCCACGAGCTCATGCTCTTCGAGCGCCAAAAGGCCGACGACGAGATGTCCGGTCGCCGGGCGGTGCTGGTGGCGAATCTCGCTGCTGAGCGCGTGAAGGAGTCGGGGAGCGCTGGCTTGCTGCACCCGATGAATCATTGGGGGCGGTTGCGCGGTGGAAGAAGGGATCGCTGATGCTGACACAAGAACAAATTCTCGAGACCGTGCGAAGCGGGCGCAAGTCGGAGACGATCGACGGTCGTGACTACGGGCGCCTGGTCGACTTCTTCCCCGTCGAAAACTACGAAGACTTCGGATTCAAGCTCCGGGATGGCGCAGAGCCAACCGCGCCCAAGCCTTGGACGCGCGAAGCGGTGCTTGAGCAGCTCCGCGAGGACGTAGCGTTTGGTTTCGAGAAGGCGCTCAACAAGCGCGGTATCTCCGCGGGCTGCATGGCGGAAGTGATCCGCATGTGGATGTGGGTGCTGGAGGAGCCCGACCCGGAAGAGACCGAGGGCTACGCACAGTATGGCCTTCCGATGTTCAAGGCAGTCGCGCTGAAGTTCGGCTTTGCGAACCCGATCGGCGACGACACGGGCCGCGAGTTTAAGTACTCGATGGAGGCCGACTGATGCCGAAAGAAAAAGCCCCCGTCATCCCCCACGTCGCCAGCGACCTCTGCGCCTGCGGTTACAACAAGCCATCAGGCGTCGCGAGGTGCGATGCGTGCTTCCGGTTCTTTGCGTCGTTGCAGACTCAGGGCGCAAAGCTGCTCGCCAATCCGAAGACGGCGGAGGAGGTGCGCGCCTTGATGGTCAAGCTGCTCATGGAGACGAAGCCCGAGCCGGCGGTCGAAGCTGGCAAGGAGCCCACCTAATGCGCCCCGCTCACATCGTCGGAGCCGAGCGCTTCGGACGCCCCAGCAACAAGCCGCGCACGTCCGGCACGCTGACGGCTCGACGCCGTTGGGAGAGGGCCTGCCGCGAGCTGTGCGACCTCACGCCGGCACAGCTCGCTTTCCTGCTGGCCGTGGTTTTGCACGAAACGCTCCATCACTGCTGCGTCTCGATCGGTCGCATGCAGGAGCTATCAGCGCAGCAAGAACAAGGCGAGCGCTTCGACACCAATTCGACCCCGAGCGAGCTCTACCAGCTGGGGCTCATCGAGCGGCTGGGCACCATCAAAGACCGGCGGTACACGCCGACGGCAGCGGGTGTACGCAGGGTGGGGCGGGCGCTGGTGCTCGTGGATGCTGTTGGGGCGGAGGCGGCGGAATAGATGGCGCCCAAGATCACGCTCACGCTCGGCAACGCTTTGGTATTCGCGACGCCAGAGCGCGTTTCCAGCTTCGACCACATGATCACGGATCCGCCGTTCTCGGCGCACGTGCACACGTCGGCCACCAGCCAGAGCAAGGGCGGCGGCACTCGCAAGCGCGACCTCGGCTTCGATTGCCTCACCGACACCGACCGCCAGAAGCTGGCCATTTGGTCTCAATCCGTCAAGCGCTGGTCGATCGTCTACAGCGACGTCGAGTCCGTCAACGACATGCGGATCGCGTGCGAGGCAGCTGGGGCGGAGTATGTGCGCACGATGCCTTGGGTGCGCTGGTCGATGCCGCAACTCAGCGGAGACCGGCCTCCGCAGGGCTTCGAGGCGCTACTCGTTACGCATCGCCAGTACGTTGGTCCCAGAGGCGGACGACGTCCGCTTGCAAAGCGTTGGAACGGCCCAGGCAATCTGACAGCCCTCCTGCACTCCTGCCTGCGCGGCGACGACAAGAACAAGGCCGAGAAGCCGCTCGACCAGGCGCTCGACCTCGTGAGCTGGTTCACGGAGCCCGGTGAAACCGTATTCGACCCCTACGCGGGGCGGGCAACGATCGGCCTTGCGTGCCGGCTGCTCGGACGCGGCTACGTCGGATTCGAGATCCGCCAGCGCGAGTTTCAGCGGGCCAAGGCGCGGCTAGAGGGTCCACTCAGCGCGCGGGACCTCGAGCGCATGCGGCGCTACCTCGAAGCTAGCTACGAGCCGCAGAGCGAGGCGGCGGGACCGGCTGTCAGGCGAGCTCGACAGCGAGCGGCGGATCGGGAGCGCGTCATGGCGTGGATGCCGATGCGCGCGGAGTACTTGGCTGAGGCAAGCCCATGACCCGCGCCACCCGCGAACGCGCCCAG
Source organism: Steroidobacteraceae bacterium (assembly GCA_035493235.1). Taxonomy (GTDB): domain Bacteria; phylum Pseudomonadota; class Gammaproteobacteria; order Steroidobacterales; family Steroidobacteraceae; genus Steroidobacter. The sequence goes on along the minus strand of DATJIP010000119.1, from coordinate 2,152 downwards.
CGCTCGGAGAATCGAAGGCTCCAATGATTGACCTGCTCGGCGACGACGGCACGACCATCCAGGTCGACTGCGGCCCCGAGTGGTGCGGCCGCTGCGAGTACCTCGACAAGCCCATCAGCAAGCCGCGCTGCAAGCTGTTCAACGTCGCTATCCACGCGGCGAACCCAGGCGATAAGCACAGCTACGGGCGCCTGCGTTGCGGTGAATGTCGCCAGCGTGAGCGCGCCGCGGTCGAAGCCGCGAAGCCGACTCGGGAGCAGCTTGAGGCGCGCATCGCGGAGCTCGAAAAGACGCTAGCGGCCGGCGATGCGCTAGCCCAAGCCGTTGTCCGGTGCGGCCTCCACACTTGGCAAAACATCCCCGTTCAGAGCACGCCGCTGGCTGTCGCACTTGGCTGCCGGATGTACGAGTACATCAACGCCTCGCCGACGTTCGAGTGGCCTGAAGACGAGCCGGGCAGGTTCGTGCCGAAGACGCGCGAGCAGCTCAAGGCGGAGCTTGTGAAGGCGCGTGGAAACTTTGGGAGCACGAGACAATGACCACCAAACCCAAACCCCTCGACCCCCGGACCCTTCGCTGGGCCGCGCGCAAGGCCGCTACCTACGAGCGCGAGCTTCGCCAATTTCGTGATGAGGCACAGGACTTTCGAAAGGCCGACATCTACGACCGGGCAGCCGCGACCGCGTTCGTCCTGAAGTCGACGTTTCTCAGCCAGGCGAGGCGGGTTGAGGGGAAGGGGAGGAAGAAGTGATGAGCAAACCCACCTACGAAGACCTCGCCGCCGAGAACGCCGCACTCAAAGACCTACTGTTCTGGGCCGGCAAACCCGGTCACCAAGTCTTCACCATCGACGGCGACACCTACTACGCGCACAACGGAGACGAAGCGCTGGTGTCGGCAGAGACGCCAGAGGAGCTGTGCGGGCTGCTTGGGATTGGTGACGAGCCGAAGTCCATCAGTGAGCAGGGAGGCAGCGAGAAGGCATGACCGAGAAGACGACGCGAGACGAGCCGATTGAGTTTGGTCCGGGTGTCACCTTCCACAACCTCACAGTCTTGCATGAGACCGCGCTGAGAAACCCCGCTGGGCGCTTGATGTGGGCATGCCAATGCTCGTGTGGCGCTCTAGTCCACGTTACGCGGAATGCATTGGTCACGGGAAACACCAAGAGCTGCGGCTGCCGCAAGCTATGCCGGAAACACGGCGGTCTCCATTCGCTGGAGTATCGCGTCTGGCAGGGCATGATTGCGCGCTGCACCAATCCCAAGTCGGTCAAGTGGCACCGCTATGGCGGTCGCGGCATCCGCGTCTGTGAGCGCTGGAGAAACTTTGCAGAATTCCGAGCTGACATGGGACCGCGCCCGAGCTTGGAGCACCAATTGGACCGCATCAACGGCGACGGCAATTACGAGCCCGGCAATTGCCGCTGGGTAACCCGTAGCGAGCAGCAGAGAAACCGCTGCAACAATGTTTATGTCGAGGTGGCAGGCGAGCGCATGTTGCTGGTCGAGGCAAAAAACCGCTTCGGCTGGCCTGACGGCAACGAGACTGCCTACGCCAGACGCGGAAAGAACGGTGTGCGGTATATCGGGAGGGCCTCGTGACTGACTCCGAGATTCTAGAGTTGCTCTCCGCCATGCCCACCGAGCGCCGCTTACGCATTCTCGAGCAGCTGCCGGAGTATTTGGCGCAACGTGACGAGCTGGAGCGCAGCGTTAGCATCGACGCGGCGCACGCTGAACTGGAGTCGTCGCAATTGGCCATGGCCGACGCGGAGTCGCGCGCCACCGCAGCGGAGGCCGAACTGGCTGCCTGGGAAAAGGCAATCGAGCACTTCAACGAGTGGCTCCATAGAAAGCCTGAACACCACAGAGCTTACGAGATGCTCCAGTTCGAATTGCGACACGTGCGCCACGCCTCACCAGCGCAGAAAGACCCACCGGAAGCGCGGGCGGAAGAAGCCGGAGCTACCGAGCCAGCCGCTTCCGAGCCCAGCCACGGCAGCGGAGGGGCGGAGCGGGTAACGCATGACATGGCCTTCGCTGCCATCGGTTCGCTTGCACTTGGTGGTGGCAATAGGTCTCGTTGCCTCACGGTCTTGAGTGACTACACGAAGCAGCAAGAGAAATCCGAGCGCGAGGTGGCCAGGCTG
>DATJIP010000118.1:0-3384 GCA_035493235.1 Steroidobacteraceae bacterium | reverse complement strand
CCCAACACTGCGAACACGAACTGCAGCGCGCGCGACGTCCGGAAGGTCCGGTGCGAGAAGTAGCGATGATAAAAGCCGGTGATCGCCACGAGGCGCAACACGTACAGTGCCGCCGCGACGAGCAGGGCCGTGCTGCTGACTCCCACCCAGATCACGCCCGCACACATCAGATGCATGCCGATGAACGGCAGCGTCCGTAGCCACGCGACGCGGCGCTCGAACTGCCCCGAAGCGGCCACCGCCTGGTTATCGAACCACGCCAGCAATGTTCGCTTACTGAGCATCGCTTTCGCTCTTCCGGCCGTGCGGGACGCGGCGCAGCTTGCCGGTGTCGTAGCCTTGCCGTTCGACTATCGCGAGCAGCGCCTGGTAATCGCTGTTCGTGATCTCGGGCGTACGAGCCATGATCCATACGTAGTCGCGCGCCTCGCGGCCGACGATCGTGTGTTCGTACCTGTCGCTGACGTACACGATGCGGTAATCGGCCTGCACGGGCCAGATGAACTGCATGCCCCAGACTGCGTTCGTGCTGGCGTCGCGCACGAAGCCCCGCGGCGTGTACTTCTTCGGCGGGCCGTCGAGCGCGCCCTTGTTGAACGTGAACGTCGTGTCGATGCTGCCGTCGCTGTCGAGCCGGTAAGACTCCACCGCGTTGTATATGTCGCGCTCGAGGAACGTCGGAATGCTGGCGATGACGTACCAGTCGCCCATGAAGCGCTCGAGATCGACGTGCGGCGCGGTTGCGATCGGCGGATGCGTGGACTGGCACGCGCCCAGGGTCGAGATCATGATCGTTCCTAGCGCGGTTGCGGTCACTGACTTCGGTAGCGGCGTTGGTTGCAGGCGCATGGCGATGAGCGAAAGCGTCAACATCGCAATTCCCCACGCGACGCCGATCAGCGGCAGCGCAGTTTGCAGCGATGCTAGCTGCAGCGCGCCGAGCTTCGCGCCAGCGAGATACGCGAGCGGTCCGCCGATCGCCCCAAGGAGGGTAGCGACCATCGGCCGGTGCACGACCCAGCGCAGCGAGTGATTCAGCGTGGTGGCGAATGCGGCCCACAGGCTCAGCATCCAGTAGGGCGCGAAGCCTTCGGGCCAGGTACCGGAGACGAACCGGAGCTCACCGCTGCGTAACAGCACGGTATCGACGATGAGGCCGACGACCACGGCCGCCCCGATCAGCCGCAGATCAGCGGCGCGCCTGTCGATGAATGAAAGATGTGTAGCCACCACGGTAAGTGCGGCGGCGGCGCCGATCCATGGCATACCGGCTGCTGCCGAGAGCACGCACGCGAACCACGCGACTTGGTACGCAACTATGTTGTAGAACGTGAACATCGCGCGCCTCAGTTGCGCGCGCGCGGCGCGAACAAGTAATGACTGACAAACCACTCGCGGCCCTGGTCGAAGCCCCATAGCTCGGCGCACGCCATGAAGAAGATGCGCCAGCGTTGCAGCCAGATCTCCGCCTGGTCGTGGCCATAAGCCGCTGCCAGGATCGGCAACACGCGTGCCCGGCGCTCGTCGAGATTGGAGAGCCACGCGTTGGCCGTGCGTGCATAGTGATTGCCGCTCCACGCCCATTGTCGCTGCAGGGACAGGTGATCCTGGAACTGCAACGGCAGGGCGGCGCTCGGCATGATGCCACCGGAGAAGAAGTAGCGGCTCATCCAGTCGTCGGCGTCGCGATCGACGAAGGCGTACGGCACGCAGCGGTGCACGAAGATGTGCAGGAAGAACTTGCCGCGCGGAGTGAGCCAGCGGCTGACGCTCGCGAACAGCCGCCGGTAGTTGCGCATGTGCTCGAACATCTCGACCGACACGACCCGGTCGACGCGGCTCTCGATATCGAAATCGTTCATGTCGCGGGTCAGCACGGCGATGTTGGCGATGCCGCGCCGGCGCGCCTCGGCGAGGATGAATTCGCGCTGCGGCGGAGAGTTGGAGACCGCGAGGATCGAGGCATTCGGATAACGGGCTGCCATGTACAGGGTCAGGGAGCCCCAGCCACATCCCAGCTCGAGAATGCACTGACCGTCGGCCAGCTCGGCACGCTGGCAGGTCAGGTCCAGTGCAGCGTCCTCTGCAGCGTCGAGGGACTCGACACCGTCGTTCCAGCAGCACGCGCTGTACTTGCGCTGCGGGCCGAGTACCTCGACGAAGAAGTCGGCGGGCAGCTCGTAGTGCTGCTCGTTCGCCTTGTGGGGCAGCGGCGCAATCGGCGACTGATCCATCTCCGCGACGAAGCGAGCCGTCTCGTCGGCGACGTGCTCGGCATCGTCGGCGCGTAGCTCTGTAAGGCGTGCGCGCAGCAATCTGCGGATGGCGCTGCGCACGACGCCGTCCGGCACCAACCCCTGTTCGGTCCAGTTGATTGCTCTCCGCGTCGCGTAGCCGATGGTGGTCATGCTGTCTCCCCTACGCCAACCAAGGTGCTGCGGATGCGCTCCACGCAGGCGGGAATGTCGGTGCCAACGACCTCGGCGCCGGCAGAGACGATCGCATCGCGCTCGCGCAACGATGCGGCGCCCCCCACGAAAACCGGCATGCCAGCACGGCTGACCAGCTGCGTGAGCTGCTCATCGATTACGTGCCTGGGAGGAGGGAGCGTTGCGGAAAGCACGACCGCCGTACATTGCGCGCGACGCGCCACGGCCGGCAGCTCTTCCAGCGGAGTCCGAGCGGCGAGCAGCACGATTCGCAGCCCGCGCTCGTGCGCGGCAAGCGCGAACACGAGCAAGCCGATTTCGTGCTGCTCGTCGGGCAGGCAGGCAGCCAGGATCCGCGGACCGCGCTCGTGTCGCGTGCGGTGATGAAAGCGCGCGCCCAGCTTGTCGCGCACGAAGACCGAGAAGAAATGCTCCTCGGCGACGCCACCCTCGCCAGTCTGCCAGCGACGCCCGAGCTCGCGCAGCACCGGCAGCAGCAGTCGGTCCGTGACTTCTTCGACCGGATGCAGCGCCAGTGCCGCTGCGTACGCGTGCTCCAGCTCCTGTTCGTCGAACCTCGCCGTCGCGGCAACCAGTCGCTCGCCGAGCGCGCCCCAGCGGCCAGCCTCGCGGCCCCGGCTGCTCTGCGCCGGCGCGGACATCGCGCGCGCGACCTGACTGATCGGCAGCCCTTTCTTCAGCAGGCCGAGGATGCGATGGATGGACTCGATGTGCTCATGGCCGTAGAGGCGGTGTCCGCTGGGCGTGCGCACCGGCTCGACCAACCCATGGCGCCGCTCCCATGCGCGCAGCGTCACCGGCTTCACGCCGGTGAGGTTCGCGACCGTGCGGATCGGAAACAGCTCCGACGCCCCGGCCGGCGAAAGCTTGGTGCGAGTCATGATGGGTGCACCTTAACTTGTACAAGAGATGTACACAAGAACTAATTAATCTA
>DATJIP010000117.1:0-9625 GCA_035493235.1 Steroidobacteraceae bacterium | reverse complement strand
CAGGAACGTGATCCCCTGCTGCGGCCGGGTCTCACGCGCGGTGCGCGCCAGACAGAAGATCCAGTTGGCCTGCTGAGCGTGCGTGGTCCAGATCTTCGTGCCGTTGCAGACGAAGCTGTCGCCGTCCTCGACCGCCGTCATTTGCAGCGAAGCGAGATCGGAGCCCGAACCCGGCTCGGAATAGCCCTGGCACCAGAAATGTTCGCCGCTCAGCATGCGCGGCAAGTAATAGCTCTTCTGCTCGGCCGTCCCGAATGCGATGAGCGCCGGCGCGCACATCTTCAGTCCCATCGGCGACAGGAGCGGCGCGCCCGATCGCGCGTACTCACATGCGAACAGATAGTGCTGCGCGACCGTCCAATCGCAGCCGCCGTACTCGACGGGCCACGCCGGCGCTGCCCAGCCTCGTTTGACCAGGATCCGCTGCCATTCGAGCGATGCCTCGTGATCGCTGTACACGCTGGTCATCAACCGGCCGGCCGTGCGCAGCTCGTCAGACAGATTCGCCGCGAAGAACTGCCGCACTTCGTCGCGAAAGGCACGCTCCTGCGGACTCCATTGGATGTTCATGGTCATTTGCAGGCCGCGTAGCGAGCGAGATGGACGTCCGTCGTGCCGAACTCCAGCTCGATGGTCGTGGCGCGCTTGAATGCATGACTTACCGCGAGCTCGTCGGTCATGCCCATGCCGCCGTGAATCTGTACTGCATTCTGGCCGATCATGCGGCACGCCTTGTTGATGGTGACTTTCGCGGCCGACGCGGCGCGCGAACGCTCTCCCGCCTGCTCTGTGAGTCGCAATGTCGCGAGACAGGCAGCCGAGCGCGCGAGCTCGACTTCGATGTACATGTCTACCAGCCGATGCTGCAGCACCTGGAACCGGCCGATCGGCTGACCGAACTGTCGTCGCTGCTTGGCGTAGTCGAGCGTGTCGTCGTGCAGTTTCGCGAGCAGGCCGACTGCCTCCGCGCTCATGGCAGCAATCGCCGTATCGATGCCGCGTTCGATCATCTCGATCGCTTCACCCGCTGCGCCGATAAGGCTGTCCGCAGGCACTTGCACCTGTTCGAGCGTCACATCGGCCGCGCGGCGACCGTCGATCGTGGGGTAGCTGTTCATTCGCACGCCGGGCGCGGAACACGGGATCAGGAACAATGAAAGCCCACTGCGCTCGCCGCGGCTGCCTGCCGTCCGCGCAGCAACCAACAGATGCGAAGCCCAAGGCGCCGCGGCCACGACGGCTTTCGTGCCGTCGATGAGCCACCCTCCTCCATCACGACGCGCGGTCGTTGCAATGCTCGTGATGTCGTAGCGAGACGCAGCCTCGAAGGCAGCGAACGCGAGCACTTCCTGGCCGGCGCCGATTCGTTCGAGCATCCGATCCGCATGCGTGCCGCCCGCGTCTGCAAGCAGGCTGCCGCAGATCACGACGGTCTCGAGGTAAGGCTCGACGACGAGCGCGCGACCGAACTCCTCCATCACGACCATCGTCGCGACGGCATCCAGGCCCGATCCGCCGACGCGCTCCGGGAACGTCATGGCAAGAATGCCGAGATCGTTCGCAAACGCCGACCACACCTCCGGCCGGAAGCTGGAAGGCGAGCGAACCGCCGCGCGGCGTTCCTCGAAGCTGTAGTGATCCTGCAGCCAGGCGCGCACGGAGTCGCGCAGCTGTTCTTGTTCGCCCGTCAAAGCAAAGTCGATGGCCACCGGTCGATGCTACCCACGCCGCGCCGCCAACCACCCTATCGGAATCGATAGTTGTCCGCGCCCCGCGCAGCGGGGTAATTGTCGCGCAATCCGCGAGGATATGGGGGGACACGACGATGCGAATCAGGCCCAAGCAGGCATTGCCGATCATTTGTGCGGCGGCATTCACCAGTCCGACACACGCCGCGCAGAGCGACGCTGCTCGCGGGGCGCTCGAAGAGATAGTGGTCACGGCGCAGCGCCGCGCCGAATCGATCAACGACGTGGGCATGTCGATCCAGGCAATCGACGCCGAGAGTCTGGAAGCGCTGCGCGTCACGAGCGTCCGCGACCTGACCACCATCGTGCCGAGCTTTACCGTCTCGCAGAGCTATCAAGGGGTGCCGACGTACACCCTGCGCGGCATCGGCTTCAACACGATCAACCTGTCGGCGACCTCGACCGTCGGCACGTACGTCGACGAAGTCGCTTACGCCTATCCGATCATGAACACCGGGCCGCTGATGGATCTGGAGCGCGTCGAAGTCCTCAAGGGTCCGCAGGGCACGCTGTACGGCCGCAATACGACGGCCGGCCTGATCAACTTCATCACTGCGAAGCCGACCGATGACTTCCAGGCGGGCGCGACCGCCGAGGTCGGCAACTACGAGACCTACAACATCAACGGCTTCATCTCCGGGCCATTGACCGAGACGATTTCCGCGCGACTTGCTCTCAGCAGCCAGAACAGCGGCGAAGGCTGGCAGGAGAGCAACAGTCGCAGCGAACGCCTCGGCGAGATCAAGAAGAACGGCGCGCGGTTATCGCTCGCCTTCGATCCGGGCGAAAGCACGCATATCGATTTCTCCGCAACGTATTGGCGCAATGAAACCGACACCGTGGCAGGACAAGGCATCGGCTTCACGCCGGCGACGGCAGCGAGCCCGTTCAATGCCCCCGGACTGGTGAACTACGTCGCCGGCAATCAGCCGCGCGAAGCCACTAATGCCGACTGGGCGCCCGAAGCGGTGCGCGGCGCGAACATCGGCACGGGCCTCGGCTTCCAGGGTCCGCTGCGCGAAGACAATCCGTTCACAGGTCTGAAGCTGCGGCTCGACCAGAATCTTTCGGAAACTGTGCGCCTGGTGTCGCTGACCAGTTACAACGACTTCGAGCGCGACGCGCTCTCCGACTGGAGCGGCGTTCCGTATGAAATCCTGCTGCAGCACACGACGGGCACGATCGAGTCGATCGCCGAAGATCTGCATATCGAAGGCGGCGACGACAGCATGCACTGGCTGGTCGGCGGCTATTATGCCAACGACAAGATCGTCGACGGCAATCGCACGCTGCTCGGGCAGAACGCGAACGTGACGTTGATCCGCACCGTGGGTCAGCCACTGCTCGCGACGCCGTTCAACTGCTGCGGCTACACATCGACCGATCTGTCGCAGGCCTTCCGCTCGTATGAAGACATCGGTCACATCGAGACCAACACGTGGAGCGTGTTTGCGAACGGCGACTGGCGCCTGAACGAAGCTTTGCGGTTGAACGCCGGCGTGCGCTACACCGAAGACGAGCAGAAGTACCATGGCTGCTCACGCGACTTCAACGGCAACATGCTGCCGAACGTGAACGTGGTGAATCGCGCGCTGTATCTGCAGACGTATGGCGTGTTCGCCGCGCCGATTTCGCAGGGCCAGTGCAATACGTTCGATCCCACCACCGGCACGTTCGGCGAGGTTCGCTCGACGCTGGATGAGGACAATCTCGCCTGGCGCGTGTCGCTGGACTGGAACGTAGCCGATCAGACGCTGATGTATCTGTCCGCATCGCGCGGCGCCAAGGCAGGCACCACGCCCATCAACGCTGCCAACCTCGCGCGACAGAATGCGCCGGTGAAGCAGGAGCTGCTGACTGCGTACGAGCTCGGACTCAAATCGACGCTCGCGCAGAACAGAGTGCAGTTGAACCTGTCCGGCTTCGTCTACGACTACCAGGACAAGCAGATCAGCACCTACTTCGCCGATCCGATCTACACCGCCCTGGCACGACTCGACAACGTGCCGAAATCTGCAGCGTACGGTGTGGAAGGCGAGCTGACCTGGAGTCCGAGCCGCTCCCTGACCCTCGCGGCGAGTGCGCTCTGGCTGCACACCGAGATCCAGGACTACATCGGCACGAACGCCGCCGGGCAGCCGCAGAATTTCGATGGCGCAGAGTTCATCTACAGCCCGGAGTTCCAGGGCAGTCTCTCGGTCATCTTCGACCACGAGATCACCGATGCGCTGGGATTGCAGGTGACGCTGAACACGCGCTACCAGAGCGAGTCGAACACGATCTTCGAGGATCTGCCGCTCTATGCGCTGCCGAGCTACGGCCTGGTGAACGCGAGCATCGGTCTGCATGGGCGCGACGATCGCTGGTCGGTCACGCTCTGGGGCCGCAATCTCGCGGACGAGTACTCGTGGAGCGCCGTAGCGAGCAACGCCAACGTCGTCGTGCGCTTCCCCAACCCGCCGCTGACTTACGGCGCGACGCTCGGCTTCAAGTTCTGAAGCCGGGCCGCGTCACAGTCGCATGCTGACGAAGCCCAGGGCCGCTGCGTGCTGCACAGTGCGCAGCCGGCCATTCTCGCCGAGCTTCTCGCCCGCCTTCTTCAGGTGAAAGCGCACGGTCGGAATCGCGAGGCTGAGAATTGTGCCGATCTCTTCGTCGGTCTTGCCCGCGGCAGCCAACTTCAGACACTGAATTTCGCGGCGCGTGAACTTGTAGAAGCGAACGCTCGGGTCGCCATGCGCGTTCGCGTGGCAAGCCGAGATGAAGCGCAACGCCATGACATGCAGCTCCGCGGCATGCTCGTCGAACAGCGCGCGGACGTTCACCGTGTGCTGATCCGTCGCCCATACGACCGCACCGATCACGCCACCCGCGAGGTGAATCGGCGCGACGATCGACGCGCAGATGCTGAGATTCGTGCCGGTGCCCTGCTTGAGCAACTCCGGCGCGATGCGCATCTGCTGCCAGCCGCCGATGACGCCGTGATCGTAGTAGAACGGCTCGGCAGTCCAGCGAGTGAGAGTAACGATGATGTTCTGGAGCGCGAGGTCGCCTTGCAGCCAGTACTCGCGTGCGTCGTGGGCGAATTCGAACAGTGCCGCGACCGGCGTACCGTCCCCGACGGTGACGGGCCGCGCGCTACTTATGTCAGCACAGGTTGCAATCAGCGGCAGGCCAATCGCCTTGCCGCGCGCCGCAATCTCGCGCGCGCCATTGAGAACCCGCAGCTCGGATGACCTTGCCGGGACCGCACTCATTTATATATATCCCCCTGTCGACCCACAGGTGGCCGGGTCACCCCGGCCCTATCAGGATCGATAGTATGCGAATCCTCTGCCCAGCAGTAATGCTTCCCGAATGAAAGATCCGCGGCCGCTGCCGAAAATCGATTTCCTGCAGCCCGCCGGCGCGGCTGCGCTGTACGCGCCCGATTCGCTGGCGTGGCAGATCTACAAAAACCCGGTGTCGCTGTTCATCGGCGGCATCACCGCCGTGCTGCTGGAGCTTGGCGAGGAGCGCGTGCGCTCGGGAGTCTGGAACCACTCGATTTTTCCGACCGATCCGCTCACGCGCATGCGCCGGACCGGCCTGGCGACACACGTTAGCGTGTATGCACCGGTGCTCGCCGCAGAAAAGCTCATCGGCGCAGTCGTCCGGATGCATGGCCGCGTCGAGGGACAAACGCCGCGCGGGACACCCTATCGTGCCAACGATCCGGAGCTGCTGAATTGGGTTCAATGCACGGCGAGCTATGGCTTCATGGAAGCGTATGCGGCGTTCTGTCGTCCGCTGACAGATGAGCAGCGCGATCAGCACTACCGCGAATCGCAGGCGTCGGCGCGCTTGTTCCTCGCGATGGGCGCGCCGACCTCGGTGCAAGAACAGCGTGAGCAATTCGAAGCGATGCGGCCACACCTGGAGCCGCATCCGATCGTGTTCCAGTTCCTCGATATCGTGACGCGCGCGCCGGCGCTCCCGTGGCCGTTGCGTCTGCTGCAACCGATGATGATTCGTGCCGGCATCTCCGTGCTGCCGCAGTGGGTGATCGGGCGTCTCGAGCTGGATGGCGAGAAGTGGCAGTTGCGTGATTGGGAGCGTCGCCTGCTCCGACGCCTGGGCGCGTGGCTCGAACGTGTGCCGATTCCGCTTTCGCCGCCCGTGCAGGCCTGCCGCCGGCTCGGGCTGCCGGCGGGTTACCTCTATCGCCGCTGAGAAGAACAAGATGCAACTCGATTTCGATGCGATGCCGACGCTCGGCGACATTCCGCGCTATCACGCGCGCCTGCGTCCCGAGGATCCGGCGATGACGTTCGAGGGATGCACGATCCCATGGGCAACGCTGGACGCCGGCGCAAATCGCGTCGCCAATGCCCTGCTCGCTGCGGGATGCTCGCCCGACGATCGCATCGCCTATGTGGGCAAAGGTACCGACGAGTTCTTCGAGCTGATGTTCGGCATCGCGAAGGCCGGCGCGGTCATCGCGCCGATCCAGTGGCGTCTCGCTGCGCCGGAGATCCAGCAGATTCTGAGCGACGCACAACCGAAGCTGCTGTTCATCGGCAGCGAACAGCTGGAGAAGATCGACGCTCTGTGTGCAGCTGGCTACCCGCGCGAACGTGTGATCGCGATGGAGCAAGGCGGCGCGGGTCTACAGCGCTACGACCACTGGCGTGATTCGCATGGCGTCGCCGACGCTCGCACCAACGTCGACCCCGCCAACGTCGCGCTTCAGCTTTACACGTCCGGCACGACCGGCCTTCCCAAAGGCGTGATGCTCAGTCATCGCAACATTCTCGGCGGTCGCCGCGAAGCGATGCGCGAACAGATGGAATGGAACGAATGGCGTCAGGACGACGTCAATCTCGTCGCGCTGCCTGTAGGTCACATTGGCGGCGTCGGTTGGGCGATCGTCGGCTTCCTGAATGGCGCGCACACCATCGTGCAGCGGGAATTCGTGCCGGCGCAGGTGCTCGCAGCAATCGAGCGTCAGCGAGTCTCAAAGATGTTCCTCGTGCCGACGGCCCTGCACATGCTGTTGCTGCAACCTCGCGTGCGCGAGATCGACTACAGCCGCATGCGATACATCCTGTATGGCGCGTCGCCGATCGCACTCGACTTGTTGCGCGAAGCGACCGAAGTATTCGGCTGCGGCTTCTGCCAGCAGTACGGCATGACCGAGACGTGCGGCACCATCGTCTACCTGCCGCCCGAGGATCACGATGCCGCTGGCAACAAGCGCATGCGCGGCGCCGGCATTCCAATGCCCGGTGTAGAGATTCGCGTCGTCGATGCAATCTCTCGCGCGCCGCTGCCGCCCGGTCAGACCGGCGAGGTGGAGACACGCTCAGTCGCCAACATGGTCGGCTATTGGCACCGCGCCGATGCAACGGCGGAAACCATCAACGCCGAAGGCTGGCTGCGAACCGGCGACGCCGGTTATCTCGACGAGGACGGCTATCTCTACATCCAGGATCGCTTCAAAGACATGATCTGCTCGGGTGCCGAGAACGTGTATCCAGCAGAGGTCGAGAACGCCGTCTACGGACATCCAGCAGTGCAGGAAGTGGCGGTGATCGGCGTGCCCGACGACAAGTGGGGCGAAGCGGTCAAGGCAATGGTCGTGCTGAAACCCGGTGCTGCACCGAACGCCGAAGACATCATCGCGTTCGCTCGTACGCGGCTCGCGGGCTTCAAGGTGCCGAAGAGCGTTGCCTTCGTGGCAGCACTGCCGCGCGGACCTTCCGGCAAGGTTCTGCGCCGGACTTTGCGTGAGCCTTTCTGGGTCGGCCATGAGCGCCGCGTGAACTGACCAACACGCCCGGCCTAGCTGCTCGGCGTGAAGGTCGGCGTGTGCATGTCCCGTTCGTGCATGCCGACGAACGTTCCGCCGTTCTTCTGGCAGATGATGCGCATCAAGGCCGCGAAGCGCTGGCTCGTATATTGCGGCGCCTGCGGAGTCACCGGGAATCCGACGGCGTGGATCCGTACACGGCGCTCGCCGGTTTCGTCGGTGCGATTCACGAAGTCGACCGCCTTCACCACCGAATCGATGGACGGGCCGGTGAATTCGTCCCCGAACACGTACAGGCTGACCTTCTTGTCCGGCGCCCAGTAGGTGCGCACCGCGCTGACGATGCCTTGCGCGGGATTGGAGGCCGAGAAGATATTCCAGCTTCGCAAGCGCTCCATCACCATCTTGCGCTGGGTCGGGCTGTCGATGATCCACTTGCCTTGATAGCCGGGGAACATGTGCGTGCCGACGTCGTTGGTCACCTCGAAACCCTTGAGGTGCGGATAGATGTTGAGGATCTCGCGCATGCTGTCGAGCATCATCGGCCAGGCGTAATTGAACATGCTGCCCGAGGTATCGATGATGAAGACGACGTACTCGCTATCGACCGGCACGCCGCCGACGATGTCGCCCTTCTGCCGCTTGAATTCAGCGCCGGCATACAGGCGCTTCATTTCGTCCGTCAGCTTCTCCTGTGCAGCGACCAGCTGACCTTCGATGTGATTCGCGGCTTCGGAATCTTTCTTCGAAGCAGCGTACTTGCCGCGCAACGAGCTCAGATCGCCTTTCAAGCGCGCGATGCGGTCCTTGACGTCCGACAGCTGCTCCTCCCGCGAGACCAGGTCGCGATTGAGGATGTCCTTCTGTCCTTTGATCTCGATGAGCTCGTCCTGCAGCTTGAGGATGCGCTGGTGCGCATCCTCGGGGGACTCTTCGATGGGCGTGCGAATGTTACTCAGCACCAGCAGCAGCACGACCGAGCCGAGTCCGCAGGTGATGCAGTCGAGGAACGAGATGCTGAAGATCTCGGTCTCGCGGCGTTTGACGCGTCTAGCCATGGAACCTCATGGCCAATCCTTCGCCGGCTCCAGGAACTCGCCGCCGGAGCGGCGCGACACTACCCAGAAGGCGCTCGCCGCCTGCGGCTCGCCTTCCATCGGCAACAGGATGACGCTGAGCGGAACGCCTTTCGGATATCTGGCGATCGCGTGCTCGAACAGCCGCATGCGCCCATCGCCATCGATCGTTTTGCGAATCAGCGGCGGTGACGGACCCTGAGTCGGCAGGCCGTCGGTGATGAGAATCACGCGATCGGGTGCCGGCACGAGCGTCTTGATCACGTCGAACGCATTCTCCAGGCTCGTCCCGTCGTGCGGCACCAAGTCATGGAGCGCGGTCATCGAGCCGTTCAAGGCGTTGGCGTCATTGCCGTCGAGCCACTTGCCGTCGGTGCCTTTCATCAGCGCCGTCGGCTTGGTGTTGAACGAGTAGATCTGGAACTTGCCCGCCTCAGGAACGTGCGCCACCAGCCACTCGGTGATCGAGATCGTCCGCTGCCATTTCTCGGCGAGGCGCTTGCGGTTGTCGGACATGTTGCGCTCGCGCAGGATGTTGACGAGCGTCTCATCGAGCATGCTCGCCGAGTTGTCGACCAGGAACAGGATGTGCTGGCCCTGGACTTTGAGCCCGGTTAGATAGTGCCGTTCGCCCTCGCCTTCGAAGCCGCGGATGCTCATGCCACGCGGACCGGGACTCTTCGTGCCGCCCTCCAGGCGCCGCGCTCCTTCGTCGAGAGATTTGAGATCCGCTTTGAGTTTCTCGATGGCGTCGCGCCTCGACAGTGTCTCCTTGTCGGAGTCCGCGAGCTCCTCCTTGGTCTTCGCGATCTCGTCGATCACGCGCGGTGCCATGCCCTCGGTGCGCACGCGCTCGGCGTCGGTCTGCAGCATCGAGTTGCGTATGACGACCAGCTCTTGATAGCCCTCGAGCACCTGCTCTTCGAGCTTGGAAACCTCGGCCTGCGAGGTGCGCTTTTCGGCGATGTGGCGCAGTCCGCCCTGCGCGTTGATCAACGTATAGACGAGCA
>DATJIP010000116.1:0-2020 GCA_035493235.1 Steroidobacteraceae bacterium | reverse complement strand
AAGACGGCTTTTCACGAGCCTGGCGGCACGGCCTCACTGCTTCATCTTGCCGGTCTCTTTGCCGTCCGACGCGCCCTGGGGCGACATGCCTTTCTCACGTTGCTGCATCAGGCTGTCGCTCGCGGGCTTGCTGCTGCCGGTCTCCGCGGCGCGGCTCATGCTCTGGCCTGCCGTCCCCGGCTGGGCATTCTGTTCTTTCTGATCCGCGGCATTGCCCGTGCTGGTTTGAGCAAACGCGCACGTGCTGGCCACGATGCAAATTGCGCCCGCAATTCCTACCACTATCCGTTTCACGATCGTCTCCGGTTTGGGGCGCGCTTAGTGCACTGCCTCCATCCCGGCTCCAAGCACTCGTCGTGCCCGACTGCCCAGGCACGACGAGTGCTCACAGGAATGGCATTCGTCTAGCTTCGGAGCCGATTATTCGCAAAGCGCGTTCTCCATCGAGTCAGCGCACCATTGCGCGGGTCCTGTCCTCCAGCCTTACTTCAATCGAAACACCGCCACCGCCTCGCTCAACGCAGCAGCCTGATCGTTGAGCGAGGCCGCCGCAGCCGCGGCCTGCTCGACGAGCGCCGCGTTCTGTTGCGACACCTGATCCATCTGCGCGACCGCGAGCCCGACCTGTTCGATGCCGTCGCGCTGTTCATCCGATGCGTTCACGATTTCTCGCATGATCGTGGCCACCCGCGTGATCGACTCGCTGATCTCCTGCATCGTCCCGCCCGCCACCTGAACGCGCTGCGAACCCGACGCCACCCGATCGACCGAATCGTCGATCAATGTCTTGATCTCCTTGGCCGCCGCGCCGGCACGCTGCGCGAGCAATCGCACCTCGCCCGCGACCACCGCGAAGCCGCGCCCCTGATCGCCGGCACGCGCGGCCTCGACCGCCGCGTTGAGCGCCAGGATGTTCGTCTGGAACGCGATGCTTTCGATTACGCCAGTGATATCCGCGATCTTCTGCGAGCTGCTGTCGATCTCGCCCATCGTTTGCACCACATCGGCGACGACACGCGAGCCACGTTCAGCGAGGCTGTGCGCGGAGTCGGTCAGATCTTGCGCGCTGCGCGCATTGTCGACGTTCTGACGCACCGTCGCGGTCAGTTCTTCCATGCTGGCCGCCGTTTGCTGCAGCGATGCGGCCTGCTCCTCGGTACGCTGCGACAGATCGCTATTGCCCGCCGCAATCTGCCGGGTTGCGGCGGCGATCGATTCCGAACTGCGCGTGACCTGCTTTACGGTCTGCTCCAGCCCGCCCTGCATCGTCTGCAACCCTTCCACGAGGCTGCCCATTTCGTCTTGCGAGCGCACTTCGAGCGTCGTCGTCAGATCCCCTCGCGCAATCTGCTGCAGCGCCGACAGCACACCCACGAGCGGGATGGAGATCGAGCGGCGCAGTCCGTAAGCGCACACGACGCACACCACCAGTCCCACTGCAAGCAGCACGAAGCCGGCAGTGCTCAATTCGCGATAGAAACGCTGCGCGGCGGCGAACGCCTGCTGGCCATGCGCATCCTGCCAGCGGTCGAGCGCGGAGGTGCTGTCCGTCAGCGCCAGCGACAGCGGCGACATCGTCTTCATCGCGATCTGGTCGGCCGTGTCACGGTCGCCACGCTTGAGCGCGTCGGCCATCGCCATCAGCCCTTGCTGCACCAGCGCGGTACGCGCGGCATCGACGCGATCGGCCAGCACCTGTTCATCCTCGGCATGAGGGAGGGCACGGTATGCGTGCCACGCGCGGTCGGAGACTTCCAGATGGCCGAGCGCCTTCGTAATCGCGGCGGGCCGATTGGATTCGTCGGGATGCAGCAGCACCCGGTCCAGACCAACGCGCGAGACCATCAGTTCGAGGTTCGCGCGTCCCACGTCGATTGCAGCCTGCAACTGGTTCGAATACGCGTATTGAAGCTCATCGTTCGAATGCTTCATGCCGATCTGCCCGAGCAGACCCACCATCGCGATCAACAGGCCCAGTATCGCTACGCTCGCCCATAACCGGGCCGAAATTGAAAGACGT
>DATJIP010000115.1:0-32728 GCA_035493235.1 Steroidobacteraceae bacterium | reverse complement strand
GCGCTCAAGGCCGCGACCGCCGCGCTCGCCGATCCGCGCCGCACGGACCCGAAGGCTGCCGAGCAGATCGTCGCGACCGCGCGGCCGTTCTACTACTTCAATGCCGCGCTCCACTCCGACGAGACCGGCTCGACCGAATCGGTGCTCGAGCTCGCGTATCGGCTGGCCGTGTCCGAGCAGCCGCTGATCCAGCGCATCCGCCAGGACCTGGTCGTGCTGATCAACCCGGTCTCGAATCCGGACGGCCGCGACAAGATGGTCGAGTGGTTCTATCGCTTCCTGAAGGGCAGGACGGACCGCGGCACGCTGCCGCGCATGTCCCCGCCGTACTGGTCGAAGTACGCCTTCGTCGACATCAATCGCGACGCGCATCAGCTGGTGCACGAATCCACGCGCGCGGTGTCGCGCATGTTCTTCGATTGGCACCCCACCGTCGTGCACGATCTGCACGAGAGCGTCGCGCTGCTGATGTCGTGGAACGGCAGCGGGCCGTACAACCCGAACATCGATCCGATCACCTTCACCGAGTTCCAGGCGCTGAGCTTCCACGAAGTGCAGACGCTGACCTCGTTCGGCATGCCCGGCGTCTCGACGTGGAATTTCGGCGAGGCATTCGCGCACCTGTATCTCGACTCGGTGGCGATGAATCACAACGCGATCGGCCGCGGTTACGAGACGTTCGGCAACGGTACTGCCGAGACGCTGGAGTGGACGCTGTCGCCGAACGAGACGTCGCGCGAGTGGTATCGCGTGCAACCGCCGCCGTCGACGCCCTTCCGCTGGTCGGCGCGCGACAACGTGAACTACAACGAAACCGGCGCGCTCGCCGCGCTCGACCTGGCTGCAACGCAATCGAAGATGCTGTTGCGCAGCTTCTATCGCAAGAGTTTCAACTCCTGGCGTAAAGGTGTCGACGCACCGCCGTTCGCCTTCGCGATTCCACAGGATCAGGGTGATCCCACACGCGTGGCACAACTGATCGCGCGACTGCGATCGCAGCACATCGAAGTGCATCGCTCGAATGCCGCATTCACGGTCAAGGAAGGTGCGTTCGGTGTCGGCACGTACCTGGTGCGGCTCGATCAGCCGTATCGCAACTACGCGGTCGACCTGCTCTCGCCGCAGGACTTCCCGAAGAACGGCGGTGAGCCGTACGACGACGTGTCGTGGGAACTGCCCGCGCACTATCACGTCGACGCGGTCGCGATCGCAGATCCCACGATCAAGAGCGTCGGCGCGATCCCGATGACCGAGTCGCCGCAGCCGCGCGGCAAGATCACTGGCAATGGACCGATGTACGTGCTCAAGGACAGCGGCCAGGAAGGATTGCTCGAAGCTCGCTATCGACTCGCGAAGTTCAGGATCGAAATCGCGGAGCGATCGTTCCAAGCCGGCGCTACGGAATATCCGGCCGGCTCATGGCTCCTGCCCGCGCAATCCGGACTCGGCGCGGCCTTGCAGGACCTCACTACCCATCTGGCGCTCGACTTCGATTCGATCGCAGCGACTCCCGAGGTCGCGCGTCACGCCGCGAGAGCTCCGCGACTCGGCGTCTGGGTGCCGTGGGCCGATACCGATAGCATCGGCTGGCTGCGCCACACGCTCGACGAACGCAATGTCCCGTATTCGTATGTACGTGACGAGGACATTCGTGCCGGCAACCTGCACGCGAAGTACGACGTGCTGCTGTACGGACACGTCGATCTCGAGCTTGCCGAACAGATTCACGGGCTGCCGAAAGCGTGGGGCCCGATGCCCTTCAAGAAGACGAAGCAGACGCCGAGCCACGGCACGCCGGCATCCTCCGACGACATCACCGGCGGCATCGGTTGGGAAGGCCTCGCGCAGATTCAGAAATTCGTCGAGAGCGGCGGCGTGCTGGTCACGCTCGGCAGCGGTTCGATGCTCGCACTCGAAGGCGGCATCGTGCGTGGCGTGCGACGCGACTCTGGCGGCGTGCCGCGCAGTGCAGGCAGCGGCGGCGCCGAATCCGCGCAGGCTGCGGTGCAATCGGTGACTCGCACGCCCGGAGCGCACGTGCGTGTCTCGTTCGCGCAGCCCGATCATCCGATCGCGTATGGCTATCCGGCCCATACATATGTATTCCGTCAAAACTATCCGCTCTACGCCGTGCCGCGCCGCTGGCTGCGCATGGCGTTCTGTACGACTTGCCTCGACGGGCCGTCCGATCCCGGTGGCGTCGTCATGCAATGGGGCGACACCGGCAGCGACCAGCCGTTCCTCGTGAGCGGCCAGGTCTGGGGCGAATCGAACCTGATCGGCCGTCCGGCGATTCTCGACATGGCGGTGGGTCGCGGCCGCGTGGTCGCTTTCAATTTCAATCCTTTGCATCGCGACCTGAACCGCGGCGATCAGCGGCTGCTGTGGAATGCGCTGCTGAACTGGGAAGCGATCCTCGCGCGGCGCCCCGCGGGCGATCCGCTATGATTCCGGCATGAATGAAAAGAAGCCCCGCCGCGGGCAATGGATTTCCGGCCTGCTTTTCGTGCTGATCGCAGCGATTGCGATTGGTGCGATTGTCCTGCAGCTGACTGTCGGCCGCCGCTGAGCTCGAGCGTCCTTGGGCTTCAAGGGCCGAAGGTCGGCCCCATAGCCGGAGAATGCTCATGAATGCCGAAGTGAAACCGCAGGGACTGCAAGCAGAAGTGCGCGGCGGGCTGGTCGCCTATCTGCAGGTCGATGGCGCGACCAAAGCCGCCGATTTCTATCAGCGCGCGTTCGGCGCAACCGAAGTCGCCCGACACCCGGTCGACGAGCAGGGCCGCACCATGCACGTGCACCTCTACGTCAACGGCAGCTCGCTGATGCTGGGCGACCCATATCCGGAATATGGTCATGGGTTGCAAACGCCGCAGGCGTTCAATCTCACACTGCAGGTCGACGACATCGATGCATGGTGGTCGCGCGCGGTCGCTGCCGGCGCCGAAGTTGTCATGCCGGTGCAAGAGATGTTCTGGGGTGCACGGTATGGTCAGCTGCGCGATCCGTTCGGCGTGCTGTGGTCGATGAATCAGCCAGTTTGAAGTTACTGGCCGACGCGACGGCGCCCTTTCAGCAGCACGTCCACACCGTCCGGCCGGCCGTTCCAGTAGTCGAGACGGATACGGCCGTCGGGCAGTTGGGTCATCGTGGCGGGAATCGCATTGAACGTGCAGTACCAGCCCGAGGGCAGCACGACGGCATTGCGCGGGCGACCGAGACTGCGATCGAAGACGAGATCGTCGCCGTCGAGCTTGTAGCTCACCGGTGCGGTGTAGGTCTCCGCGATGCGCAAGCGCAGCGATTGTCCTGCCTGCACTGCCGGGAACGGAATGACGACGACACGCGCGTCGGGCTCGACTTTCTCGTCCCCGGCGTTGATCTTCGATGCGATCATCTCGGCGCCGCTCATCTCTTTCGCCTGCAACTGTTCGCCGGTATCGAGAATGCTCGCCGAAGGATTGCTCGCGGTGCTGCCTTTGCGCACGACGTTCGCATAGCCGTTCACGCCTGGGCGCGACTCGGTGTAGTCGTGATAGAGCGCGAACGCGTGGGTCTCGGGCTGCTGCAGGAAGTAGACGATGTCGCGATCCTGATGCGCGCGCTCTGACAGACGATCCTCTTCTGTCTCGCCTTCGAACGGCGATTCCCAGCTGCGCTGCTTCGTTGCGGCCTTCGGCGCTGCAGCCGCACCGGTCTGCGCCGTTTTTGTCGCGCGGATGACGAGCGGTGCGGGACCGCCGTTGTTATTCATGAAGCTGATCGAGATCCGGCCATCGCTTTCGGTCAGCAACTGCGAGGGCACCGTCAGGCCGACGACTTCGTAGCCCGGCGGCAGCACGACTTTGTTGCGCCGGACACCCAGCGGGCGATCGAACACGAGCGTCTTGCCGTCGAGGTAGTAGCTCTTCGGGTCCTCGTACGTCTTGAGGATCAACAGGCGCCCTTGGCCGTTCGTCGGCACCGGCCGCGCCAATGTGACCTTGATGTAATTCATGTCGACATCGGCATCGGCCATCAAGGCATCCTTGCGCGCGTCGGCACCGCTCACGATCTCGAACTTCAATGGCTTGCCGGTCATGGCGTCGAGCACGCTTTCCTGCGTCGCGGTGCTGCCTTTGCGAATGGGGTTGTAGTAGTACTTCGCGCCGGCGGTCGTCGCGGTTACGTCATACGTGATCTTGAACTTGGAGCTGCCGGGCGCGAGCAGCTCATAGCGCGTGTATTCGTCGGTCTCGGTCTGCGTCGTCGCCGTCGGGAACCAGATGCCATCCTTCGACGCCTGCGCGTGGGCCGCCGGGCAAAGCGCGAACACGACCAGGCTCGCGCAGACAACGCGTAGACTCGTTTTCATCGGCAGCTCCGAGATTGTTGCTGTTGTTCAGCTGTCGCCAGTCGGCACGATACCAGCAGTCTCGACCATCAGGATGACTGTCTTTTCGGGGGCGCGCGGCCGGTGCATCGCGCCCTTCGGCACGACGAACGCCTGGCCGGGACGCAGATCGACGGTCTGGTCCTCCATCTCGATGAGGAAGCGGCCGCTCACGACGTAGAAGAACTCGTCTTCGTTGTCGTGCTTGTGCCAGTGATATTCGCCCTGGATCACGCCGAGGCGCACGACGGACTCGTTGACCTGACACAGCGTCTGGTTCCACCAGGGATGCTTGTTGGCGGCGACCAGCGCGTTGACGTCGATCGTCTGGCCGGCGGCGTGCAGGATGTTCAAGTGGGTCGAGTATTTGGCGGCAAAGTCTGCGGGCGTGGTCGACATGGTCGTTCCTCGTGAGCTTCGCGGGGGCGGGTATGCAGGCGATGCTGCGACAGCCCCGCCGTGCTGTCCATGTACAGCGTTGCCAATTATGCTTCGGGACAGTCCCTCTCCCAGCGACAACACCATGGCCCAACCCTTCGATCGCCGCACATTCCTCCACGGTTCACTGCTGACCGCGGGGGCCCTCTCGTACTGGCCGCGCGTAGTGTTTGGGCAAGTGCAGGGACAGCGGCTCCTCGCGCGTCCGTTCGAGCTGTCGCAGGTACGCCTGCGGCCGGGAGCGGCGCTCGATGCCATGAATGTCAATCGCCGGCATCTGCTCGCCTACGATCCGGATCGGTTGCTGCACATGTTCCGGTTGACGGCTGGCCTGCCCTCTTCCGCCGAGCCGCTCGGCGGTTGGGAAGCGCCGAACAACGAACTGCGTGGACATTTCACGGGACACTATTTGACTGCGTGCGCTCTGTCGTTCGCTCAGGCCGACGACAAGGCATTGAAGGAGCGCGGCGATGCCATCGTCGCCGAGCTCGCCAAGTGCCAGGCCAAGTTCGGCAACGGTTACTTGAGCGCGTTTCCGGAAGAGCTGTTCGATCGGCTGCGCGCCAACCAACCCGCGTGGGCGCCGTTCTACACGCTGCACAAGATCATGGCGGGCATGCTCGACATGCACGTGCTCGCGGGCAACGCGCAGGCGCGCGATGTGCTGCAAGGCATGTCGACCTGGACCGCGCAATGGGTTCGGTCGATCGATGACGCGCTGATGAATCGCATCCTCGAGCGCGAGTACGGCGGCATGAACGAAGTGCTCTACAACTTCGCGGAGCTCACGAAAGAGGATCGCTGGCGCGAGTTGGCGCAGCGCTTCAATCGCAGTCGCATCTTCGAGCCGCTCGCGGCGGGCCGCGACGAGCTGCAAGGGCTGCACGTCAACACGACGATCCCGCAGGTGATCGGCGCCGCGCGCGGTTACGAGCTCACCGGCAACACCAATCTGCACGACTGCTCCGACTACTTCTGGCACACGGTCACCGAGCGTCGTTCGTACTGCACGGGCGGGACGAGCAATGGCGAATCGTGGAATGCGCCGCCAGGCAAACTCGCCGCGGAGCTGTCGGGCTACACGCAAGAATGCTGCGTCACCTACAACATGCAGAAGCTGACGCGACACGTTTTCGGCTGGACCACAGATGCGCATGCCGCCGATTTTTACGAGCGCGCGTACTACAACGGCATCCTCGGCGTGCAGCATCCGCGCGACGGCAGCAAACTATATTACGTGCCGTTGCAGAGCGGCTTCTGGAAACTGTTCGGTACGTCGATGCACGATTTTTGGTGCTGCACCGGGAGCATGGCTGAGGCGTTCTCGAAACTCGGTGACAGCATCTATTTCAAGGACGACGACGGGCTGTACGTGAACCTGTTCGTGCCGTCGGAAGTGACGTGGCAGGAAAAAGGACTGCGCCTCGTGCAAGACACAACGTTTCCAGAAAGCGATCGCGTGACGCTCACCGTTCGCGCGAGTGCACCGAGGCGCGCGCAGCTACGCATTCGCGTGCCGTACTGGACAATCGGCGGATCGGCGTCACTGAACGGCAAGCAGTTGGAGGGTTTTGCGACGCCGAGCAGCTACTTCGTGCTCGATCGCACCTGGCGCGATGGCGATCGGGTGGAGCTGCGGTTGCCGATGCGTCTGCATGCCGCGCCGATGCCGGACGATCCGACCGTGCAGGCCGTGATGTACGGACCGATCGTGCTGGCCGGCAAGCTCGGGACCGCAGGGCTCACCGCCGAGACGCTGCGTGCGGAGCCGACCAAGCCGCGGACGGTGCCGGAGTACAAGTCCGAGCCGGTCGCGGCGCCCGTCATCCGCGCGTCGTCGAGCGATCCGGCGAGCTGGCTCAAGGCCTCGGGCCCGCTCGAATTTCACACCGTGGGTCAGCAGAACGAGCTGACGCTCGTGCCGCTCAACCGGATCTTCGATGAGCGCTACGCCGTCTATTGGAAGGTGGCGGTGTAGGAATGGCCGGTGCTCGTTCGTCATTGGGATACAGGCCCACAGCAACCGAAGCGGAGGAATCCCCATGGCTGAGCGAGAACACGTCCCGAGCCCGCAGGTCGTAACGGAAAGCGACTGGCTGACCCAGCGCAAAGCGCTGCTGGAAGAGGAAAAGGAGCTGACCCGGCAGCTGGACCGCGTGAATGCCGCGCGGCGCCGCTTGCCGATGGTCAAGATCGAGAAGGCGTACAGCTTCGCAGGCCCCAGCGGCAACGTTTCCCTGCTCGACCTTTTCGAGGGACGTCGCCAGCTCATCGTCTATCACTTCATGTTCGATCCGGCGTGGGAGAAAGGCTGTCCCGGTTGTACGGGTTACGTCGACGCGATCGGCGACCTGTCGATGCTCGCCAAGCGCGACACCACGTTCGTGACGGTTTCGCGCGCGCCGTTTGCCAAGCTCGAAGCCTTCAAGAAGGCGAAAGGCTGGAAGTGGCCGTGGTATTCCTCGTTCGGCAGCGACTTCAACTACGACTTCCACGTGACGCTCGACGAGAGCGTCCGCCCGGTCGAGTACGACTATCGCACCAAGGCCGAGATGATCGCGGCCAAGGTGCCGAATCCGACCAAGGGCGAAGAGCACGGCCTCAGCGTGTTCTTCCGCATCGACAACGACGTGTTCCACACGTACTCGACCTACGCGCGTGGCACCGAAGCGCTCACCGATGCGTACGCCCTGCTCGACCGCACGCCCTACGGCCGCCAGGAGGACTTCGAAGTCTCCCCGCCCGGCTGGCCGCAGAAGCCGACGTACGGCTGAGAGTCGGTGCCGGGGGAAGAAATAGGCTCAAAACTCAGCAGCGCAGCATGAAGTGCAATTGCTGCAGCGCTGAGTTATGAGCTGCTTTTTTCCCCCGGCACCGTCCGCTCCTGATCGAAGATGAACCAGTCGCGCTCGATCTTGCCGTTCACGATGCGGTAGACCGACATCTCATCGGCGACCTTGCCCGAGGGTAAGGTCGCCGTTTCGCTGACGATGATCATGTCATTGAGCGCGACGGTGCCGAGCGTCTGCACTTGTGCTGGCGCGCCCTTCGCGAACATCTGCTGATAGGCGGCGCGACGCGACTTCTCATCGACGATGCGCACCGAGGGTTGGTCGCCGAGCGCGTGCGCGTTGCCGGTGTTGCGGAAGTTCTTTGCAGTCGGACTGAACAGAGCGAGAAAGGCCTCGACGTCACCGCGATTGTTCGCAGCACCGAACTTCGCGATCACATCCTCGGCGGAGCGTGACGCTGCGGCATCATCCTGCTCCGCTCTCGCGATGTGCCACAGATCCTGGATCAGCCCGTCGCGAACGCGATAGATCGCCAGCACGTAGCCGGGCGGCGTGCCGTCCGGACTCGTGAACTTCAGCTTCGCAGCGACGAGATCGCCGGCGGCGACGCTGTCGAGCAGATCGACGCGCGAGAGAGGTCGTTTGGCAAGCATCTCGCTGAAGTAAGCCTTGCGCTGATCCTGCGTGCCCATCGTGTCCGACAGATCTCCCGTGAGTCGATCCGCATCCTGCGAGACCTTGAAGATCTTTGCGTCCGCCGCGAACAGCGATAGCAGTGAGGCAGCGTTGCCATCGTTCAACGCTTGCACGTCGGCGCGAACGACTGCTTGCGGATCGATGCTCGCGGCAGCAACGCGCGCGAATTCCATGCGGATGGTCTTGGACGGCTTGCCCGGAGTCATCGCCTCCCAATCCTGCACGTGGTGCCCGGCGTCGACGTAGCGCCAAGTGGTCGAATGAAAGTGATGCGGATGCGTGTCGAGATTGTTCGCATCGCGCAGCACGAAGCGCAGCATCTGCGGATCGCTGGACTCGTCGACGTAGTGCAGCTGATTGCCCATGTCGCAGTAGTGATCGGCGCGCAGCTCCGAGCCGACGACGTAGAAGACCGTCGCAGTCAGCTGCTCGCCGTTCTTCCATTCCTCGTGCAGCAACGCCGTGCCGAAGCCGATCGGCCGGAAGATGTCGACCATCGTCTCGTTGTTCGGCAAAGGCGCGTGCCACTCGCCAACCAGGCTGCGCATTCGTGCGAACGCGGCCTGTGCATCGGCACGGGAATCGGCACCGTTCAACATTGCCAGGGCGGCCAGCAGGCACATGAGCAGCGTTCGCATCGATGAATCCTCGGTTGGTGTGAATGGGCCGCAGTCTCGGGCGGCGCCCACAGCTGCGAAAGTGAGCAGCGTCATGGCCGGGAGGCATGACAGGAGTCATGTGACACGCCTGGCACGCGTGGCTAGACTCGATTGCATGGGGCTCACACAGTCTTCACTGGTGCGCATCGGCTGCATCCTGATGATTGCGGCCGCGGGAATGCGCGCCGCATTCACGGCGCTGTTCGAGCTCGACAAGTTCGGCCTGTCACAGCAATGGCCGATTCAATGGTCAGTCGGCTATGCCGTCTTCATCGGCGCTTACGCGCTGGCTTCCCGGACGCGAATCGACGAGCGCGAGCAGACCGCCCTGCTGATCCTGCAGAGCTTGAGCGCGCTGTATCTTGTCTGGCTGTATCCCAATTTCCTGATTACGGCCTTGCTCGTGGTCGTGTCCTGGCAGATTGCCTGGTCGACGACGTTGCGCCGGGCTATCGCCGCAGTGCTGGCTCAATCCGCAGCGCTGGCGCTGATGAAATGCGTCGATCAAGCCGACGGCATGTCGCTGCTGGTACTCGTAAGTACCTGCGGATTCGAGCTGTTTGCCGTGAGCGCCGCGCACCTCGCGCGCAGTGAAGCGAGCGCCCGGCAAAGCCTGGCGAACGTGAATGCGGAGTTACGTGCGACGCATGCACTGCTGGCCGACAACGCACGCATGGCTGAACGCCTGCGGATCTCGCGCGACCTGCACGACGTGCTCGGCCACAACCTCACGAGCCTGACCGTCCATCTCGATGTCGCCAGCCGATTAGCACAAGGAGCCAGTGTCGAGCATGTTCGGTGTGCGCGGACCATCGCAGGAACGCTGCTGGACGAAGTGCGCGGCGTGGTCAGCCAGATCCGGGTTCAACCGGTCGATCTGCGCGCGACCCTGCTGTCGTTGACCGAGGGCCTGCCAGGCCTGCGCGTCGATCTGACGCTTCCGGACGAGCTGACGGCGCTCGACCCGGCGCGTGCCGACGTTATCCTGCGCTGTGTGCAGGAGCTGATCACAAACACCTTGCGCCATGCGCAGGCGCGAGAGCTCTCGATCGAAATTCGCCAAGCGCTCGACGGCGCGCTGTCGATCGCTGCGCGCGATGACGGCCGCGGCGGCGAAGTCGTCGAAGGACACGGGCTGACCGGCATGCGCGAGCGATTCGAGGCATTGGGTGGCAGTCTCTCGATCGCCTGCGCACCGGGTCGCGGCTTCAGCGTGCAGGGTCAGATTCCCGCGCTCGGAGCCGTTACGTGATTCGAGTCTGTCTAGCAGACGATCAAGCGCTGTTTCGCAGCGGCGTGCGTGCGTTGCTCGGGCTGTTCGAAGGGATCTCGGTCGTTGCGGAAGCGGAAGAAGGTGAAGCGGCTGTCGCGAAGGTGCTCGAGTGCCGACCCGACGTCTTGCTGCTCGACGTGCGCATGCCGCGATTGAACGGTGTCGAGGTGCTCTCGGCACTCGCACGTGAGTCCGCGTTGCCGCCGACCCTGTTGCTCACGACCTTCGAAGACGACGCGGCGCTGATCGGCGGAATACGCGCCGGGGCCCGCGGCTTTCTGTTGAAGGGCACGACTCCGGACACGCTGGTCGAAGCGATTCGCACGGTCGCCGCCGGCGGCACTTTTCTGCACGCGGCTCTGACTCCATCGACGGACGTCGCAGACATGCGCGTACCGCCGTTGTCCGCGGCCGATCCGCTCACGGCTCGCGAACGCGAAGTGCTGAGTCTCATGACGAACGGACTGGCGAACACCCAGATCGCGGCGGCGCTCAAGCTCGGCGAAGGCACCGTTCGCAATCACGTCTCCAGCATCCTTGCGAAACTGGGCGTGAGCGACCGCACCAAGGCCGTGCTGGTCGCACTTCGGCAGCGACTGGTCTGACCGTCGTCAGCCTTCGCGCTGCATCCGCTCGCGACGCGCGAGCTCGTCGGCCGAAGGGTGGTCGAGCGCGAAGGAACCGGGCTCGACCATGCCGGCGCGCTCGTACGTGACGATGGTGACGCCGCTCGGCGAGACCTTGGAGTCCATCAGCTTGAGGGCGGTCGGGATCGCGCCGGCGCCGAACAGGCGCTTACCCTTGCCCAGCACCAGCGGATAGATGAGCAGATGGATGCGATCGACGAGGTCGTGCTTGAGCAGGGTCTGCAGCAACTGGCTGCTGCCTTGAGTCAGCAGCGTCGGGCCGTCCTCGCGCTTCAGCCGTGACACGTCTGTCGACACGTCGTGAATGGCAACTGAGTTCTGCCACTGCAGCGGCTCCCTCGACGACGTGGCGACGTACTTCTTCGCGTTGTTCAGTGCGTCTGCGAACGGATCGTTCTCGATGTACGGCCAGTGCGCCGCGAAGATCTCGTACGTCTTGCGACCGAGCAGCAGGTCGTACGGCTGACCGAAGATGCCGGCCATCACGTCGCCGATGACGTCGTCCCAATAGTTGACCGTCCAGCCGCCGAGCTCGAAGCCGCCAGTGGGGTCTTCCTGCGGGCCACCGGGCGCCTGCATCACGCCGTCGAGGCTCACAAAGGCCGCGGCGTGCACATGTCGCATCGTGAAGTTCCTCATCGGCGTGCACATTGGCATGGGCCCATGCCCAATGCATGCGCGGCGGGCCCGAAATTGTTATGAGTTTGTAGCTTGCGCGTCGCGGCCGCGGATTACTGCGGCGCAGGCGCCGCCGGTATACAGCCCACGCGTCCTACGAGGATTGCCGAGCGCAACTATCGGATTGTTCTCCCTGCTGCGCGCGCCTACAGTGCCACTGCCATGAATAAGCCCACGCAGAACTATTTCGTGTTCGAGACCGCGGCCGGTTTCTGCGGGATCGCGTGGAGCAATGCGGGCATCACGCGCTTCATGTTGCCGTCGAGCACGGCGCAAGCGACTGAACACAATCTGCAGCGTCGAGTTGCGAATGCTCAACCTGGCACACCGCCTGCTCCTGTCATGGATGCAATCGAAGCCGCGAAGCGCTACTTCGCCGGCGAGCAGATCGACTTCTCCGAGCTGCAACTCGATCTCAGCGGACAGGATACGTTCTTCAAACAGATCTACGACGCGGCGCGACGCGTCGGCTGGGGTCGCACGACGACCTACGGCACGCTGGCGAAAGAGATCGGTGCGGGACCCGAAGTTGCGCGCAGCGTCGGCCAGGCAATGGCAAAGAATCCGGTGCCGCTGATCATTCCTTGTCATCGCGTGCTCGCGGCTGGCGGCAAGCTCGGCGGCTTCTCCGCGCCCGGCGGCTCCGCGACCAAACAGCGAATGCTCGAGATGGAAGGCAGCCTCGCCCCGCCGCCACCGACGCAGCAGACCCTCGGTCTTTAGCTTGGGTGTAGTATCGCAGCATGGCCGCCACTGAATCGACAATGCTCGCGCTGGGTACGCCGGCGCCTGCTTTCCGCCTCACCGATTTCAACGGTAAGGTCTGCACACTCGAAGACTTCGCCGCTGCGCGCGGGCTGGTGGTTGCGTTCATCTGCAGTCACTGCCCGTATGTAAAACACATGCGCAACGAGTTCGCGCGTTTCGCGCGTGACTACAAGGAGAAGGGCATCGCCGTCGTCGCGATCTGCTCCAACGATACGGACGCCTATCCGCAGGATGGGCCGCAAGGCATGGCGGAAGAAGCGCGCAGCGCCGGCTATTCGTTTCCGTATCTGCTCGATGCGACTCAGAGCGTTGCCAAAGCCTACGACGCGGCGTGCACGCCGGATCTGTATCTGTTCGATGGCCAGCGCAAGCTTGTCTATCGTGGTCAGTTCGACGAGAGCAGGCCCGGCCGCGGCACACCGACCGGCAAGGATCTGCGCGCGGCATGCGACGCGCTGCTGAAGGGCGCGGCGATCTCGTCGACGCAGAACCCCAGCCTCGGCTGCAACATCAAGTGGAAGAACTGAGGCTCGCGTACCATTGCTGAATGGTTACGCGACACATCATTGCTCCGGGCAGCGGCGCCGGAGTCAAGCTCGCACGCGGCGAGCATCTGCGGCTCATCGACATCGAAGGCGGTCAGACCGGCGACCTGATGGCGTTCTCGCTGGACGGCAGCGAGCGCCTCTCGAACGGTTGCTCGTTCGACTACAACGGCAAGGTCCTGCTCTCGACCGGCGACGCGCTGTGGTCGAACCGCAGCAACAAGATGCTCACGATCGTTGCCGATGACGTCGGCCGCCACGATTTTCTGTATGCGTCGTGCAGCGTCGAGATGTATCGCATGCAGTACGGCGTCACCGGCTATCACGCGAACTGCGCCGACAATCTGGGAGCAGCGTTGCGTGAGCTTGGCCTCGAGCCAGGCACCTTGCCGACCGCGTTCAACTTCTTCATGAACGTCGACGTGTCGCCCGACGGACGGCTCAAGATTCAACCGCCCAAATGCCGCAAGGGCGATTCGGTGGTGTTGCGCGCCGAGATGGACCTGGCCATTGCCGTGACGTCGTGCCCGGCCGGAACATGCAACGACGGACCGCCGCGCTCGCTCGCATTCGAAGTTGGGACAGGAATCGCTTCAGGCGCGTGACGCGCTGAAGGCCCTTGGTCAGTGCGGCTCGCCCGGGAAATCCGCCGCCAGCGTGAGCGCGATCCGCCGCGGCGCATTGGTGACGAAGACCTCGGAAGAATTAGTACGCCAGCCGAACTTGTCGAACACGTTGCCAAAGGAGAGTCGCAGCGTCGCTGGCGCGCCGCCGATCTGGAATCGATAGCGCGCGCCGAGATCCAGGACGCTGCGCGCAGGAATCGACAGCCGGTTGTCGCTGCTGGCCATGCGATCGGCCACGCTCTGCACGGTCGCGCTTACCGAGAACGACGGCATCCATGGGAGCTGATACTCGGCGCTGCCGATCGTGAATCGCTCGGTCTGTCCGACAGGTACTTTGCCGATCGTGCCATTCGCGACTTCCTCGCCGGAAACGCGCGGCTCCATCAGTACCGTTCCGAACACGACGCTCAGGCCCTCGACGACCTCGCCGGCGAGCGACAGCTCGAAGCCGCGATGACGTTCTTCTCCCAGCTCACGAAAGACATTGGCGTTGTCGAGACCGTAGTACGGCTTCTGGATGTCGAACACACCGGCGACGAGCTTCAGTGAAGGTGTGAGCGCGTAGCGAAGCCCTGCATCCCATTGCCTGGTGCGAATCGCCGGCGGCGCGGCGTTCTTGTTGGCAGCGTTCTCCGGCGCGACGCCGCCCTCCTCCAGACCTGTCGAATAGCTTGCGTACCACGCGAGCTTGTCGGACTGATACAGCGCGAGCCCGGCGTTGTAGAGCCAAGGGTCGTCTTTGCCCAGTTGCGGCGCGAGCGCGCCCGGCTCCGTCACTTCTTTCTCGTAGCGCGTCTTCTGCAATCCCGCAGTGACCTCGATGTGCTCCGACCAGCGGCCGCGATAGGCCACGGCGTGCGTCCATTGCGTCACTTCATCGCGCGTCTGCGGACCGAACTCGAACTGCGGCTCCGGCAGGTCCACGCGTTCACCGATGCGCGCGACACCGAGATCCGCGAAGTCCGAGCCGCCATAGCGGCGCTGTTGATCTCGGCCACGCAGCGAGTAATAGAGTGCATGGAAGCGCTTGCCGCTCACGAAGCGCTTGCCGACGCGCAGCTCGCCCGACGTCGAACCGAACTTCTGGTTGCGGTCCGCGACCATCACGCGATTCGCCAGGCCATCCGGCGTCGTATCGAGGAACAGGTCGGCAAAGCTCGCGTCCGCCTGGAACTGCGAGCGAAAGAGGCCCGCGTTGATCGTCCAGTCCTGACCGAAGCCGACGTTGGCCACGGCGCCGTAGTTCTCGCCGACGCTGTCGTTGTCGGCCCAGGTCTGGCCGAAGAAATGCGCGCGCTCGATCTCCGGCGGCAAGTGCGGGCCCGAAACGAAAATGAGCGGTTGCGCTTCGCTGTCCTCGATCGTCGTGCGGCTGTAGAACGGAATGATCTCGATCGACTCGGTCGGTCGCCAGCGCGGCGCTGCCGCCACGGACCAGCCCCGCTCGTCGCTGCCGCTCTCGAAGGCATCTTCGAAATACGACACGCCGCCGGCGATGCCGAGCTTGCCGGCGATGAGCGGCATCTCCGTCTCGATATCGACGAACAGGCTGTCGAACGGCCCGTAACCGACGACCGGGCTGATGCGCGGCTTTTCGCCGGCCCGCGCGAGCTGGTAATCGACGATCCCGGTAGGCGCCGGCAGCAGATACCCCTGCGCCGAAATGCCGACGCGCATCGTGCTGCTGGGCACGAGCAGCGTGATCGGATCCGTTTGCCGATCGAAGTACAGGCCGTCCAGCCGCACGTTGCCGGCGTCGACGGCGCTGAAGCCGCGGACCTCGAACGGCGAGTACAGACCGATGTTTTCGTTGCCGACGCTGTTGCCGAACGCATCGTCGGCGGATTTCACGGCATTGTCGTCGGCGCGCTGCGCGTGGGCGCAGAACGGCAGTCCCAGCAGGACAATCAACCAAGCTCGCATGCTCAACTCGCCAGATATTGTGCTTGTCAGTGTTCGATGCGCTGACAGCGCCGGAAGTTTAAGCGACGATGGCGCTCATGCACACGTTCGTACTCTTCATTCACGGCGCTGGCGCGGGTGCCTGCGCGGCCGATCGGCTGCTCGCCGATTCACTCCAGCGCGCGCTGGGCGCCGACTACGAAGTGTTGTGTCCGCAGATGCCCGATGAGGACGATGCCTCGTATCCGGCGTGGAAGGCCGAGATCGATTTGCGGCTGGCGACGACGAAGGCGCCGGTCGCGCTGGTCGGCCATTCTGTCGGCGGCTCGGTGCTGTTGAAGTATCTGTGCGACGAGCAACCGTCGCGGCAAATCGCCGGCCTGTTCGTCATCGCCGCGCCGTACTGGGGTGCGAGCGAGTTCTGGAGCTGGGACGAAGCCGCGTTGCCCGCGGACGCAGCCGCGCGGCTGGCCGGCGACTGGCCACTCATCTTCTATCAGAGCCGCGACGACGAAGTCGTGCCCTTCGCCCACCTGTCGATGTACGCAGCGAAGCTGCCGCGCGCCACGATTCGCGAATTCGCCGGCCTTGGCCATCAGTTCAACAACGACCTCACCGAGGTCGCCGCGGATATCAAGAAGGCGTGACGCCGCCGGCGCTCAGCCGATGGCCGCGATCCCGGCGATCTCGATCAGATACTGCGGTCCGGCGAGACGTGCCTCGACTGTCGCGCGCGCCGGCGTCGAACCCTGCGCAACCCACTTGTCCCAGACTTCGTTCATCTCTGCGAAGGTACTCATGTCCTTCAGCCAGATGGTCGCGGACAGCAGGTTCTGCTTGCTGGTGCCGGCTTCGGCGAGCAAGCGATCGATCTGCGCGAGAATCACTTTGGCCTGCGCGGCGACCGTGGTCGCGCCCGCATCCGCAGGACACACCTGGCCGGCGAGATAGACGACGTTGCCATGAATGACGGCCTGGCTCATGCGGGGCCCGATCTGGATACGTTTGACTGTCATGCGCTGCTCCTAGCGTGGAATGCGCAATTCTAATCCAGCAGGCTCCTGGCGCAGTCAACCAGCGTCGCTGCAGCCGGTCGCGGTGCAAATGCGAGCACCTTGCGCGACTTGTCGGTGTTGATCGGGAACCGCCGCCCGAGCAGCGGCGCGAGCGTGCGCAGGTTCGCCATGAACGGCAGCAGCAGGCGAACGACGAAATCCGGCAGGCGGCGCGTCGGGACCTTGGCGCCCTGCTCGCCCAATTGCGCACGCAAGGTCTTCGCCATGCCTTCCATCCACATGAACTCACCGGCCGCGATGAAGCGCTGACCGGCGGCCGCGGCCGCGGTCATCGCGCGAATGTGCAGATCGGCGAGATCGCGCACGTCGACGATCCAGAATCCCAACCGGGGCAGCGCGCCCGGACGACCGCGCAACATCCCGTGGATGATCTGCACCGAACCCAGGTTCTCTGCGTCGCGAAGCGGACCGAACACCGCGCCGGGAAGGATCGTCGTGAGCATGGAGGCCTTGCCTTCGCTCTGCATGAAATCCCACGCGGCGCGTTCCGCGAGAATCTTGGACACGCGATAGGCATCGAACTGCGGATCCTCCGGATCGGCCCAAATGGTTTCGTCGCTCACGCGATCGGAAGTCAGCGGCGGACGGGCCGTAGCGGCGGCTGAAGTCATCACCACGCGTTTGACGCCCGCTTTCGCAGCAGCGCGCAAGACGCGCAGAGTGCCATCGCGCGCCGGCGCAACGAGCGCGTGGCGATCTTTGACGGCACCGCCACCGAGCGGCGAAGCGACGTGCAGGACGTAGTCGCAGCCCGCGACTGCTGCGTCCCAGCCCCGATCGTCGTTCAAGTCGGCGACGACTACGCTGAGACGATCGGTGTTGCCGCGGACTGCTGCGCGCACGCGTTGCTCCTTGGCCGCATCACGGACCGTAGTGCGCACGGCGTAGCCGCGCTCGAGCAGCTGCACGATGCACCAGCCCGCAATGAACCCCGTTCCACCCGTTACCAGCACTGTCTGCGCCACTATCCGGCTCCTGCTCAAGTCTGCAGGTGTAGACTTTAGGCCAGCGACCGGCTACAAGTCTACAGGTGTATACCTGACGCGAGCTGACGATGCCCCGAGCGAAACCCGCCCCCAGGCGCCAGCGCAACGCGGCTGCCACCCGCGAGGCCATCCTGCAGTCCGCACGGCAAGCCTTCGCGCAAGCGGGCTACGCGGGCGCCGGCGTGCGTGAGATCGCGCGGGGGGCCGGAGTCACAGCGATGCTGGTGAATCGCTACTTCGGCTCGAAGGAGCGGCTCTTTGCCGAAGCCATCGCCGCATCGATGGCGACGACCGGCGTCCTGGCGCCGCAGATCGTGAGCGGCAGCGTCTCGGGCAAAGAGATCGCGGCGGCCCTGGTCGGCATCACCAAGGCTGACGCCGCGCCGCTCGAAGGATTCCAGATCATGCTCCGCTCGGCTGCGAGCGAGAGCGCTGCACGGATCGGTCGCGAGCAGGTCGAGCGGCATCATCAGAAGCACATCGCGGCTGCACTGCCCGGCGCCCTCGCCGAACAGCGAGCGGGCGTCATCCTGTCGTTGATCGTCGGCTTCCAGCTGATGCGGCAGATGCTGGAACTGCGCGCGTTGGCAAAGGCGGATGCAAGCGCGCTCGTGAAGGTTCTGGCTCCGATCTTCGATCAGCTCCTGAAAGGACGCGGCTAGGTGCGCAAGGGCATGGCGTATGCAGGGTCCGATCCCTACTATCGGCGCATGAGCCCGAGAACAATTGCAGTGGCCATCGCCGCCCTCGCGTTCAGCGTCACGGCCCACGCGCAGTGGCTGACCGACCGCACCCCCGGCATCCCGCGACTCGCTGACGGCCAGCCGAATCTCACGGCGCCGGCGCCGCGCACGGCCGATGGCAAACCTGACTTCTCCGGAATCTGGCTCGCGTCGCCCCACCCTGCTTACGTACTGAACATCGCGGCCGATCTCGACGCAGCCGATGTGCAACCGTGGGCGGCCGCACTGTTCGTCGCGCGCATGAACGATTTCGGCAAAGACGATCCCGCGTCGATCGGTTGTCAGCCGTGGGGCCCGCGACACGTCCTGGGCACCACGCTGCGCGAGGCGGGACGGACCAAGATCGTGCAGACGTCCGGACTGATCGTCGTCCTGTACGAGGATCTCGCTTATCGGCAGATCTTCATGGACGGCCGCAAGCTGCCGAAGATTGCGAGCGCAGCCTTCGAGGGCTACTCGGTCGGCCGCTGGGAGGGCGACGAACTGGTGATCGACAGCGCCGGCTTCAAGGACACGTCGTGGCTCGACTTCGGCGGTCATCCGCACTCGGAATCACTGCAAATCACCGAGCGCCTGCGTCGCGTGGACTTCGGCCACATCGAGCGGCGGATCACGCTGACCGACCCGAAGGCTTTCAACAAGCCGATCGCGATTGCCTCGGACCTCGCACTCGTGCCGGATACGGAGCTGTTGGAATACATCTGCGCGGAGTCGCCGCCGGCCATGCTGGTCGGTCGCACCGAAGCGGAGAAGAAGGTGCGCATTCCACCCGAGACCCTCGCGAAATACGTCGGCGTCTACGATTTCGAGGGATCGAATCCGTTCAAGTTCAGCACGCTCACGCTCTCGCTCGACGGCTCGCAACTGTTCGCCGACTTCAACGGCAAGGGCCACGTACCGATGGTGGTCATGTCGGAAAAGCTGCTCTCGCCGCGGCTGCTCGGCAGCTACGAATTCTTCACCGATGAGCACGGCGAGGTCACGCACATCATGGCGCACGGCATCGAAGGAAGCTTCAAGATCACCAAGCGGCGCGCTGCCGCGCAGTGATCCGGCTCACGCCGGTTGCAGTTGCGGCTGCAGCGCGCGCGGGAACGCGAAAGCGATTGCCATCGCGCCGAGGGCCAGGCCGAGAGACGCGAAGAACAGCCAGGAATAGCCGCCGAACGAATCGAAGATCCAGCCGCCGACGACGGGACCGGCCGACATGCCCAGACTCGACAACATCGTCGCGGCGCCGAACACGGTGCCCATGATCGACTGACTGAAGTAGTCGCGCGCGAGCACTGCGTACAGCGGCATCACGCCGCCATAAGCGGTGCCGAAGATCACGGCCATGAAATAGAACTCACCGAGCTCGCGCACGAACGGATACGAACCGATCGCGAGCGCCTGCACCAGCAGCCCGATGATCAGCACTCGCTTCGCACCGTAACGATCGCCCGCGACGCCGAGCAGCAAGCGACCGCCCAAGCCCGCCAATCCTTCGACGCTGTAGATGCTCACCGCGGCCATCGGCGCAATTCCGCACGACATCGCGTAACTGACCATGTGGAAGATCGGGCCGGAGTGCGCCGCGCAGCACAGGAAGAACACGAGACTCAGCACGATGAACTGACGCGAGCGCAGCGCCTCGGCCAGCGAGCTGATCGGTCCATCGAGCGCCGGTCCCGAAGCGGGTGCATGGGCTGCCGTCGCTGGCGGCTGTCGCACGAACATCGCGGCAGGAATCAGCAATACCCACGCCACGATCCCGATGACGAACATCGCCGTGCGCCAGTCGTACGCAGTGATCAACCAACGCGCGAAAGGCGAGATCGTCATCGGCGCGACGCCCATGCCGGCGGACACGAGCGACACCGCGAGGCTGCGTTGCGTGTCGAACCAAGCCGTCGTCAACGCGATCATCGGCGCGAAGAATGTGCTCGCGGCCAGGCCCACGAGGACGCCGTACACGAGTTGAAACTGAAGCAGCGACTGCGCGCGGCTCGCGAGAACCAGCGCGAGTCCCAGCAGCACCGCGCCGATCGACACCACGATGCGAGTGCCGTAGCGATCGCTCAACGCACCCCAGCCGAAGGCGCCGGCACCCATGACGAGGAAGTTGATCGTCATCGCGACCGAAACCCCCGCGCGCGACCAGCCGGTGTCCCGCGACAACGGCTCGAGAAAGATGGCCAGCGAAAACATCGCCCCCAGGGCGACGCAGGTCATGAGCGCGCCGATCCCGACGATGGACCAGCGGTACGGGTGAGCATTCATATTTATATGACGATCGGCAGCCTGCGAAACCGACAGGGTCCGGGAATAAAGCACCCGGCCGGATCGTATTGCCTGGAGCCAGTCAGGAAAAGGCCCGGAGGCTCCCATGAGCAGCGTCGACATCGAGGAAACCGCACTGCGCGAGCGCGCGAAACAGCTACTGGTGACGGGGCGACTGCCCGCCAGCGATCCGGCCACGAGCTGGGCAGGATCGGGGCGCGACGAACCGTGCTGCGTCTGTCAGGTGCTGGTGCGGCCGGACCAGATCGGCTTCGACCTGGCGTTTCGCATGCCGCAACGTGAGGTCGAGCTCCACATGCACAGCCGCTGTCGGATTGCGTGGGAGCAGGCTCGCGCGAGTCGGGCGCCGAGCTAAACTGCCGGGACTATGCATATCTTCTCGCGCGCGCCGCTCGCGGCGCTGGCGCTCTGTCTGTGCCTGCCTTGGTCTGCGACTCAGGCCCGGCCGCCGATCATCGACATGCACTTGCATGCGCGACAAGGCGACTACAAGGGCGAGCCGCCGCCACTTTGCGTACCCGTGGAAACCACCTGCGCGCAGCCGCTCGTTGCAGTTACGAGTGCCAGCCAATTCATGCACGACACGCTGGCGCTGATGGAGAAGCGGAACATCATCGGCATGGTGAGCGGCGAACCAGACACGATGGCGACGTGGAAAGCGGCGGCTCCGAACAGAGTCATCGTCGGCAGCGACTTGCGCATCCTGCGCGGCAGCGCCGACGGTCGGCTCAAGGCGCGCACGCCGGACGAGCTGCGCGCATTGCACGCGCAGGGGCTGCTCGATGTCATTGGCGAGGTGATGGCTCAATACGAAGGCATCGAGCCCGGCGATGCACGTCTCGAACCGTACTGGGCGCTCGCGGAGTCGCTCGACATCCCGGTCGGGATTCACATGGGCCCTGGCAGTCCCGGCGATCCCTACATCGGCAGCCCGCTCTATCGTGCTCGCAACAGCAGCGCGCTCGGACTGGAAGAGACGCTCGTGCGTCATCCGCGGTTGCGCGTCTACATCATGCACGCAGGCTATCCGTTCATCGCGGATCTGCGCGCAGTTCTGTTCACGCATCCGCAGGTGTATGTCGACATTGCAGCGATCGTCGGTACCGAGCCGCGCGCAGCGTTTTATCGCTACCTGCAGGAACTCGTCGAAGCCGGTTACGGCGATCGCATCATGTTCGGCACCGATCCGGGTCTGTGGCCGGGCTTGATCGAAGCCTCGATCGAGGTGATCGAGCAAGCTCCGTTCCTGACGCCGGAACAGCAGCGCGACATCCTGTACAACAACGCGGCCCGCTTTCTGCGCTTGAGCAAGGAGACGATCGCGCGTCACAACGCGATGTAACTGCAATGAGCGCGATTGCCCTCACTGACGCGAGCCCACGAGACGTCGAAGCGATTGCCAGCCTGCACGCGCAGAGCTGGCGCAACGCCTATCGCGGCATGCTCGCCGATGATTATCTCGATCGTCATGTCGAGGCCGATCGGCTGGAATTCTGGCGCGCCCGCTTCGCGAACGTGCCTGCCGATCGCCGGCTCGTGCTGCAAGCAAGCGTCGACGGCAAGCTGATGGGCTTCGTCTGCGTGTTGCTCGACGCCGATGTCCAGTGGGGCGCGCGGCTCGACAATCTGCACGTGAGTCCGGAGTCGAAAGGCACCGGCATCGGCTACACGCTGTTCCAGGCTGCGCGCGAATGGATCGCGAACGTGTCGCCGGGCACCGCGATGTACCTGTGGTGTGTCGAGCGCAACCATGGCGCGCGACGCTTCTATGAGCGCCAAGGCGGCAAGATCGTCGAGACAGCAACCAGGCCCGTGGCCCAGGAACTCGCGGTTCCGGAGTTGCGCTACTGCTGGCCGCCGCTGCGCTGACTCAACCGCGACGCCAGATGCTCGGCGCGCAGCCGAACGCGGAACGGAAGCACGCGTCGAAGTGCGAGATGTCGTTGAAGCCGACTTCGAAGGCAATCTCCGCAATGGACGCGTGGCTCGAAGCCAGGCGCGTCGCAGCCGCGGACAAACGGCGATTGATCACATACTGATTCGCAGTCTCGCCCGTCACCGCACGGAAGCGCTTCGCGAAGCGGAAGCGAGTCATCTTGGCCACCGCCGCCAGCGTGTCGAGCGGACAAGGCTCCGCGAAGTAAGCATTGATGTAGCGCACGGCATCGAGAATGCGGCGCGTGTCGGCATCCGACGCCTTGTCCGCGGAGAATCGTGCGGCTGCCCCGAGGCAAATGTGCGCGACCGCAACCGCCGCTTCTTCGCTGTCGACTGCACCTCGCGCGATCTTCAACAGCAGGCCCGCCACCTTCGGCGTCAGACGTGAAGGCGGCGCCCACGCCGCGTGAAACCTCGGCTCGTCGAGATGCAGATCGGCCGCGAGCGGCTCGAGCAGCTGCTCGGAGAAGAACACGACGATTCGTCGGTTGCGCTCCAGTCCCTGGTGACGACAAGAGAACTCCGCGCTCTTGTTGGCAAACACCAGCGAGCCTGGGACGGCGATGCAGGCCCGGCTGTCGCTCAGATGCTCGAAGGTGCCGGACAAAACCAGCGCGACGCCGCTCTGCGTGTAAATCCCCTGCGTCTGGCGTTGAATCGCCGGCACACAGTGCAGATCGGCAATGCTGTAGCCACCCGGCCCCGGCGCAATGCCGTAAGCGGTCGGATCGGCGATCTTCGCGCTGCCGATACCATCGAGTCGCATGTCTGGCCAGAACGTCATCGATACGCCACCGCGGCAAGATCCCCCAAGTCTCCGCAGCCCTCCCTGCGTTAGCCTGCCGGTCTAAGTTGGGAGGAGTGCATCGCCCGTGAATCAAAGCACGATCGCTGTCAATGCGGAAGCGGCCGCGCCGCACGCGCTGACGTTGCTGAGAATCGGCTGGATCGGCCTCGCGGTATCGATGCTCGGTCTGGGCCTGCTGGGATTCGTCAGCGGCGACTTTGCGCTGAACTGGCAGCCGGTGCCCGCGTGGGTACCGGGGCGCACGTTGCTCGCTTATGTCACGGCCGCAGTGTTCGTAGCGCTCGGCGCTGGATTGCTCGTCGATCGCTACAAACACTCGTTCGCGATCGCGACCGCCGTGGCATTTTTCGTGTGGGCAGTGCTTTTGCACGGGCCGGGCGTGGCGACGAATCCGCTGAGCATCCTGCCGTGGCTCGGATTTACCGAGCGTCTGGAAGTCGCGGCCGGTGCGCTGATGCTGGCGGCTACGCAAGTGCCGGGCACGGAGTTCGCGCGCAGGGCGATGCTCGTCGGCAGGTTTGCGTTCGGCGCGTGTCTGCCGGTCTTCGGTCTGTCGCACTTTGCGTATGCGCAGTTCACGGCCGACATGATTCCGGCGTTCATTCCTGCGCATCTGTTCTTCGCGTACCTGTGCGGCGCAGGTCACGTCGCGGCCGGCGTCGCGATACTGGCCAACGTGCTGACACGGGTCGCTGCCATCGCGTTCGCCGCGATGGTGAGTGGCTTCGTGCTGCTGCTCCACATCCCCCGTGTCATTGCTGACCCTGGGAACCGCACCGAATGGACCATGCTCGTCATCGCGATGACCATCAGCGCCGCTGCGTGGTGCGTGGCTGGAAGTGTTGCCCGCAAGGATCCTCTGGCACACTGAGGCATGCCCACCCTCAGCGAGTTGTCGCGGCGACTGGTCAGTGGCCGCGTAAGTGCCCGTGCGCTGGTCGATGAATCGCTGGCGCGTATCCGGGATCCGCAAGGCGAAGGCGCCCGCGCTTTCATCAGCGTGTCGAGCGACGCCGCCCGAGCCCAGGCCGATGAAGTGGATCGAGGGCGCGCCGCTGGGCAATCGCTGCCGGTATTCGCCGGCATCCCGCTCGCGATCAAGGATCTGTTCGACGTCGCGGGCGAAGTGACCAAAGCAGGTTCCCGCGTGCTCGCGAATCAGCCGCCGGCCGCTCGCGATGCGCCGGTCATCGCGCGACTGCGTGCGGCAGGGTTCATCTTCATCGGCCGCAGCAACATGACGGAGTTCGCGTACTCAGGCCTCGGCTTGAATCCGCACTACGGCACGCCGCTGAGCACGTTCGATCGAGCGACTCGACGAATTCCGGGCGGATCGACCTCGGGCGGCGGCGTTGCGGTGGCCGATGACATGGCGGCGGCGAGCCTCGGCACTGACACAGGCGGTTCGTGCCGAATTCCAGCGGCGTTCAACGGGATCGTCGGGTTCAAGCCGACTGCCAGCCGCGTACCGCGCGAAGGCGTGTACCCGCTGTCGCAATCGCTGGATTCCGTCGGACCGCTCGCGCACAGCACCGAGTGTTGCGCGACGCTCGATGCAATTCTGCGCGGCGTCGAGCCGCAGCCGCTGCCGGAGTTGCCGCTGAATCGCATCCGCCTGCTGCTACCGACGACGCTCGTGCTCGACGAAATGGATGAAGCAGTCGGCCGCGCATTCGAACGTGCCGTCGAATCTCTATCGAGAGCGGGCGTGACGATCGTGCGTCAACCGCTGGATGAATTGCAGCGCATCCCGCAAATAAACACCGGTGGCGGCCTTGCAGCCGCAGAAGCCTTCGCCTGGCATCGCCAGCTACTCGAGCAACGCGGCAACGAATACGACCCGCGCGTGTCCATGCGCATCCTGAAAGGCCGCGACGTGAATGCAGACGAAGTGCGCGCGGCGCGTGCGGCAGTGATCGACTCGACGAACCGCAGCACGCGCGAGTTCGACGCGCTCGTCATGCCGACCGTTCCGATCGTCGCGCCGCCGCTGACTGCATTCGAGAAGGACGCTGATTACATTCGCCTCAACGCGTTGGTGCTGAGGAATCCCTCGCTTGCGAACTTCCTGGATCGGTGCTCGATCTCGCTGCCAATTCATCGTGCAGGTGAGCCGCCAGTGGGCCTGATGTTGTTCGGCCATCACGACGAAGACGAACGGCTGTTCAGCGTGGCGGATGCGATCGAACGCAGTGGCCTAGTCCATCGCGCGTGAATGGCACTTTCGATCCGGCAGCGGGTCGATAGGCTGTCCCCATTCACAGGAGCAGCCTCAATGACTCGATCCGGATCGCTCGCGTTCGCGTTGCTCGCGGGACTGACTGTCATCTTCAGCGCGGCGCACGCACAGGAAGCCGCACTCGTTCCCGACACGTCGCTGCCGATTCCGCAGCTGCATTTCGACAACGCCGGCGCGTTGGTTATCAAGGCCTCGCCGACTTCCTCGGTGCATGACTTCGACTACCTGGTCGGCAACTGGAAGCTGCGCAATCGCAAGTTGAAGGCGCGCCTGGCGCACTCCACCGAATGGATCAGCTTCGACTCGCGCGTCGAGATGCACCAGATCCTCAACGGCGTGGGCAACATCGACAAATACACCGACAACGCCAGCGGCGCGCCCTACGAGGGCGTAGCGTTGCGACTGTTCGACACCAAAACGAAGTTGTGGAGCATCTACTGGGCCGACAGCAACTCGGGCCATCTCGATCCGCCGGTGGTCGGCTCGTTCGAGAACAGGATCGGTCACTTCTTCGCGCGCGACACGTTCAAGGGACAGAACATCATCGTCGTGTTCCGCTGGGACGCGCGCAATCCCAAGCTGCCGATCTGGAGCCAGGCCTTCTCGACGGACGACGGCAAGACGTGGGAGTGGAACTCCATCAACGTTTCGGAGCGCGCTCCGTAACGCGGGCCTGCTCCGAGCTTTGGAAGTTGACGCTGATGCGTACTGCGATGCTCGGATCGCCCTTGGGCACGCAGTGGACCCAGTCCTCCTGGCAGCGGCCGCCCATGACGACCAGATCGCCACTGTGCGGCTCGAACGTGAGCGAAGAGCCGCCCGCACGCGGCTTCAACTGAAATCGACGTGCGGCGCCGAGCGTCAACACCGGCACGATGCACTCGGGTCGACGGCACGAGAATCGGTCGCGATGCCAGCCGGTGCTGTCGCGGCCGTGACGATAGAGATTGAGCCACAGGTTGTCGTACACGACTCCGTAGTGATCGGACAGCGCACTGGCGGCGTCGCGGAGCGCGCGATGAGGCACATCGCGCAGACTCTTGTACTGCGCAGTCATTCTCGGCTCGAGAAAGATCTGATCGAACAGCTTGCGGTGGTGCTGCTTCCACGGCACGGCTTCGACAAGCACTTGCAGCAACTCATCGCCGCCACGCAACCATTCGGGCACGAGCTCGACCCACGAAGCCTGATCCAGCGGGGCGCGCTTCGCAGTCGTGAACGCTCGATCGAGCCCGAGCTCGGCGCGAGGGGCGAACAGGTCCAGGGTTGTCACGCGAGCAGCATGACCCGGTTAGGTGACAGGCGCTGTCAGGTTCTTTAGGCGGATGGACACTCCACGTGCGAACAGACTGCGTCGATCGAGAGTGGGGAATTGGCCGGCAGGGAACGTGCGGTCGACGGTCTCGTCAGCCATCCGCGGCCACTTCCCGAATTACCGTCGTGAGCCAGGAAAGCAGCGGATCGCCGAGCGAGTCTTTCGACTGCACCAGACCTACGGTGTAAGACGGAATCTTCAGCGGCAGCTCGCGCATGCCGCAGGCCGCCGCGCCGAGCAAGCGTCGCGCGATACGCTCCGGGAGCGCCGTCACCAGGTCGGTGTCCGCGATGATCCAGGGAGCACACAGGAAATGCGCCACCGTGAGCGCCGTGCGCCGCCGCAGCCCGAGCTCGCGCAGCGCCTGGTCGACGACGCCGGACGAATCGCCCTGCGGCGACACGAGCAGGTGCGGGTATGCGGCGAAGCGCTTCGCGGTCAGGGAACCCTTGAGTACCGGGTGGCCTTTGCGGGCGACTAGTACGAAGCGCTCGGTGAACAGCGGCGTAGCCTGCACGGCATCGGGTGACGCGGACAGCGGCCCGATCGCAAGATCGATCTCGCGGCGTCGCAACTCCGCAGTGACGCTCGCGCGCGTGATCGCTTTCACGCCCAGGTCGAGCGAAGGCGCCTGCCTGCGAAGGCGCGCCATGACACTGGGTATCAGCACCAACTCGATGTAGTCCGACGCGCCGATGACGACGCTGCGCGTGGCCGCCGCCGGC
The DNA here is from genome assembly GCA_035493235.1 of Steroidobacteraceae bacterium. GTDB lineage: Bacteria > Pseudomonadota > Gammaproteobacteria > Steroidobacterales > Steroidobacteraceae > Steroidobacter. The sequence goes on along the minus strand of DATJIP010000115.1, from coordinate 5,219 downwards.
GTGAATTCATCACCGCGCGACAAGCTGCCGCGCAGCGACGCCAACACGGGTGCAAGCGAACTCGCCAGGGATTCCGCGCGCGGCGTCGGCCTGATGCCCCGGGCGTGCTTCACGAAGAGCGGATCGTTGACCAGTCCACGCAAGCGACGCAGCGCATGACTCACGGCGGGCTGTGTCAAGTGCAAGCGATCTCCCGCGCGACCGACGTGCCGTTCCTGCATGAGCACCTCGAACACCACCAGCAGGTTCAGATCGAACCTCGCAAGATTCATTTCATTCATGAACAGATATCCAGTCAATTCATTGGATTCATCATAGGCCGCCGCCTAACCTGCTCACAACCGCCTCTGGAGAGATCGCAAATGTTGTGGGTCACGATGCTTGCCGCTGCCGCAGTGATGTTTCTCGCGCTGTTCTGGCTGACGCCGATCGGCGTCCCGGCTCTTAAGCGTCTTGGCGGCGGCAAGCCCTCGCCGGATCTGACTTTCGGCTATCGCGCAGAAGCGACGTACCGACTGCTCGATCTCTACGGCGAGTCTGGCATCGCTCACTGGAAGCGATTGCTGCTGCTCGACATGATGTTCCCGGCGGTTTATGGCGCACTGCTCGCCCTGCTGGCACACAAGTGGTCGCTGTGGGTTGAATCGAGGCCGGGCTTGAGCGTCGTCGCCATCGCAAGCCCGCTAGCGGCTGCCGCGTGCGACTACGCCGAAAACATCCTGCTGCTGCGGGTCATCGCAGCTCTGCCTCGCACGCTTCCCGCCACCGTGCGCGTGGCATCCGCATTCACGCGGCTCAAATTCATCTTCTGCTTCGCAACGCTGCTGATACCGCTCGCACACTGGGCGGGCTCGGCGTTGCACCGCTGACTTGCCGCAGCAGGGAATCATCATGAGCACGCTTGCCAATTCGACCTGGATGATCTACGGCGCTTACGGCTACACAGGCCGGCTGATCGTCGAGGAGTCCGTCCGGCGCGGCTACAAACCGATACTCGCCGGCCGGAATGCCAACAAATTGGCAGAGCTGGCGCAGCGTCATGGGCTCGAGTGGCAGGCCATGTCGCTCGCCGATGCCAGCAGGACGCAGCAAGCGGTTCGCGGCAAGAATCTGCTTCTGAACGCAGCAGGTCCATTTTCCGAAACCGGCCCGCCGCTGATCGCCGCATGCCTCGATGCTGGCGTGTCCTATATCGATGTCTCCGGTGAGCTCGAGCATTTGCGCAACGTCGAAGCTCAGGACGGGCAGGCGCGCAAGGGCGGCCTCGCGCTCCTCACCGGCGCGGGCTTCGGAACCACTTATGCAGACATACTGGCGTCCTGTTTGCTCGAGCGACTGCCGACAGCGATCCAGCTGCGGCTGTCGGTCGCAGCGGCCAACGCGCTGCGAACGCCTGGCGCTCAACGCACTGTCGTCGCCGTGCTGGCGGACGGTGGATACGTGGTAACAGGCGGCCGCTTTGCGCGTCGCCGCCTCGCTGATCAGACCTGGACGGTTCGGACAAACGGCGCCGCGGTCGACTTCGCTGCGGCACCGATGGGCGAACTTGCCTCTCTGCGCCATTCGACCAGGATCGGCGAGATCGTCGTGGGCCGGCCGATGCCGCGCGGTTCTGCGATGGTCTTGAGAACGCTTTCGCCGCTGCTCAAGGGCGCGCTCGCCGTCTCGGCGATTCGTCGCTATGCATCGCGCGATGGCGCTGGCGCGGCCGCGCCCACGCCTGTTCAGCACGACGGTTTGCGGTCGCAACTGTGGGCCGAAGCGCGCGACGCGAATGGCACGACCGTGGTGGCACAACTCGATACGGGCGAAGGTTACGTGGCCGCGGCCGAGGCGGCGATTGCCAACGCCGAAGCGTTGGTCGAAGGCGACCTGCGCGGCGCATTCACACCCGGCAGCGCGTTCGGCGCGGCACTGCTGGCTCGGCTTCCGAACGTCACGATCAGTCAACTTTGCTGACGTCGAGGCCGGAAGCGGAATGCAACAGAGAGTCGGGGAAAATTTGGCGGAGAGAGAGGGATTCGAACCCTCGAAGGGCTTTTGACCCTTACACCCTTAGCAGGGGTGCGCCTTCGACCACTCGGCCATCTCTCCGGCGCCCGATAAACCTGTCAAGGCAGGCCGGTGCAGTCTCGACATACCACATTGGTGGTAAGGACGATGTCGAGCGGGATGCGGGCCGGCTGCGAAGGCCGGGAAGAATACTGGCCGTAACCCTGAAGGTAAAGGGTTGAGCGGACTGGAGGGTTTGGTGGTCCGGTGGCTCGGCGGGCCGCGGAAGTGGGTTACTGGGCCACTGCCGCGGCTCGCCACTACGTGAGGAAGATCGTCAGGACCCAGCGCCCGTCAGCGGACGCTTGACTGCGCCACCGGCAGCCTGCTCTTCGCGCTTGATACGTTCGTAGATCTCTTCGCGGTGCACGGCAACTTCCTTCGGCGCGTTGACGCCGACTCGGACTTGGTTGCCTTTGACGCCGAGGACGGTCACTGTGATGTCGTTGCCTATCATCACGGTCTCACCGACGCGCCTTGTCAGAATCAACATGGTTCGCTCCTTGCCTGTAGCTGAATGAACTTCGTGCGCGTCGCCGGCAATGGAATCACTGCCCTCCCACAGCTTCGCCACACCAGTCATTCAAAATCGAGAGTAGGTTACCGATATCTGTAATGGGGATCGGGATTTCCCTGAAACCATCCGGCTCACCCTCACAGCAGAGACAAAATATTTTCGCGGTATGTTCGCACCTCCGCAGCGTTGCCGCGACTGCGAGTTTCTGCGTAGACGGTTTTTCTCACCTGCCCGGTATACATAACAACGGCGCGAACGCGCCGGCGTTGTCGTACGTCTCATTGTGCAAGCGAGAGGGGCACGTCGCAACCCGTGCACGTCGGGATTCGTAGCACGTACACGGTGTTGGAAAGTTCGACTTAGGACGATGGGCCTAGCTGCGACTGCACCCAAGGCGCCACTGCGGCGAGCGCTTCGTCGAGCTTCGCTGGATCGTTGCCGCCGGCCTGCGCCAGGTCCGGACGACCGCCGCCGCGCCCGCCGATCATCTGGGCGACGACGTTGACGAGGTCGCCAGCTTTTATTTTCTTAATCTGATCCTGCGTGACACCCGCGATGAGCACGATTTTGTCCGGTTCTTGCACGGAGGCGAGCACGATTGCGGCGGAACGTAATTTGTTCTTGAGTTGATCGACGGCGTCGCGCAACGCCGGGGCGTCGGCGCCATCGACACGCGTCGCGACGACTTTGACGCCGGCAACTTCGACGGCCGAGCTCGAAAGATCGCCGCCCTGCCCGCTCGCCAGCTTCGACTTCAGCGTCGTCACTTCCTTCTCGAGCTTGCGACTGCGCTCGGCCAGCTGGCGCACCTTGTCCTCGACGTCGTCGCGGTTCGCCTTGACGATGGCGGCCAGCTCGCGCAGCACTTGGTCTGACTTTGCAACCCAGTCAAGCGCGCCCTGCCCGGTGACCGCTTCGATGCGGCGCACGCCAGCCTGTATTCCACCTTCGGTGACTATCTTGAACAGGCCGATATCGCCGGTGCGGTGCACGTGGGTGCCGCCGCACAGCTCGACCGAGAAGTCGCCGAAGTTGAGCACCCGCACTTCGTCGTCGTATTTCTCGCCGAACAGCGCCATGGCGCCCGATGCGACCGCGGCGTCGTGCTTCATGAGCCGGGTTTCGCCGGCGGAGTTGGCACGAATCTGCTCGTTCACCATGCGCTCGACCTGCTGCAACTCGCCCTGCGTCATCGGCTGGAAGTGCGAGAAGTCGAAGCGCAGGCGGTCGGGCGCAACGAGCGAGCCCTTCTGCGTGACGTGCGTGCCGAGCACCTTGCGCAAGGCAGCATGCAGCAGGTGCGTGGCCGAATGATTCAGCACGATCGCCCGGCGACGCCCTTCATCGACCCGAGCTTCGACGCGCGCGCCTTGTTTGAACTCGCCGCTCGTCACTCGTCCGATGTGCGCAAACGCGCTGCCGATTTTCTGAGTGTCCGTCACTTCGAACCGCGCCGCGCCTGCGACGAGCGTGCCGGTGTCGCCCACCTGGCCGCCGCTCTCCGCATAGAAAGGCGTGTGATCGAGAACCACCTGCCCTTCTTCGCCCTGGCGCAGCGTGGTCACGTGCTCCTTGTTCTTCAGGATCGTGACGATCGTGCCCGTGTCGGCGAGATGGTCGTAGCCGCTGAAATTCGTCTTGCCTTCGACGGTCACGCCGGAGCGCAGGTCGACGCCGAACTTGCTCGCTTCCTGGCTCTGCTTGCGCTGCCTCTCCATGGCTGCCTCGTAACCCGCAAGATCGATCGTGAGGCCGCGCTCGCGGGCGATGTCGGCCGTGAGGTCGACGGGAAAACCAAAGGTGTCATACAGGCGGAACACGGTTTCGCCCGGAATGACCTTGCTGTCCTTGAGCGAGCCGATGGCCGTGTCGAGCAGGGCCATGCCCTGCGACAGCGTCTCCGCAAAGCGCTCTTCTTCCTGTTTCAGGACGCGCTCGATCTGCGTGCGCTGAGTTTTGAGTTCCGGGTATGCGGCGCCCATCTCCTTTTCGAGGGCGGCGACCAGCTGGTAGAAGAACGGCTGGCTCTGGCCGAGGATGTAGCCGTGACGCAGCGCGCGGCGAACGATCCGACGCAGCACGTAGCCGCGACCTTCGTTGGAGGGGAAAACGCCGTCGGCGATCAGGAACGCGCTCGCCCGGATGTGATCGGCGATGACCCGCAGCGATTTCGCTTCGAGATCGCGCGTGTTGGTGGCCTCCGCGGCCGCCTTGATCAGGTTGACGAACAGGTCGATCTCGTAATTCGAGTGCACGCCCTGCATCACGGCCGCGGTGCGCTCGAGACCCATGCCGGTGTCGACCGAAGGCTTCGGCAGCGGTGTGAGCACGCCCTCGGCCGAGCGGTCGAACTGCATGAAGACCAGATTCCAGATTTCGATCCAGCGATCGCCGTCGGCATCCGGCGAGCCCGGCGGACCGCCCGGAACGTCCGCGCCGTGGTCGTAGAAGATCTCCGAGCACGGACCGCACGGACCGGTCTCGCCCATCTGCCAGAAGTTGTCGGAGCCGCCGCCCGGGTTGTCGCCGATGCGGACGATGCGGCTCGGCGGCAGCCCGATGTCCTTGTTCCACACGTCGAACGCTTCGTCGTCGGTGTGATAGACCGTGACCATCAGGCGCTGCGGGTCGATGCCGAGCCAGTCCTTGC
>DATJIP010000114.1:0-8869 GCA_035493235.1 Steroidobacteraceae bacterium | reverse complement strand
ATGCCGAAGGAAGCGCGCGACAAAGCGATGAGCGAGCTGAACAAGCTCAAACTGATGTCGCCGATGTCAGCCGAGGCGACGGTGGTGCGCAACTACGTCGACTGGCTGGTGAAGTGCCCGTGGAAGAAGAAGACCAAGGTGCACACCGACGTCGTCGTCGCCGAGAAAGTGCTCGACGAAGATCACTACGGCCTGGAAAAGGTCAAAGAGCGCATCGTCGAATACCTCGCGGTCCAGCAGCGAGTAAAGACGCTGAAGGGCCCGATCCTGTGCCTGGTCGGCCCGCCGGGTGTCGGCAAGACTTCGCTCGGTCAGTCGATCGCGCGAGCCACCAACCGCAAGTTCGTGCGCATGTCGCTCGGTGGCGTGCGTGACGAGGCCGAGATCCGCGGCCATCGCCGCACCTACATCGGCTCGATGCCCGGCAAGATCATTCAGAACATGGTCAAGACCGGCTTCCACAATCCGCTGTTCCTGCTCGATGAAGTCGACAAGATGGCGATGGACTTCCGCGGCGATCCGTCTTCGGCGCTGCTCGAAGTGCTCGACCCCGAGCAAAACTCGACGTTCAACGATCACTATCTGGAAGTCGACTTCGACCTTTCCGAAGTGATGTTCGTGTGCACGGCGAACAGCCTGAACATTCCGGCGCCGCTGCTCGATCGCATGGAAGTGATCCGTCTGCCCGGCTACACCGAGGACGAGAAGAGCGCGATCGCGCAGCGTTACCTCGTGCCGAAGCAGATGAAGCAGAACGGCCTGAAGGACGACGAGCTGAAGGTGTCCGAAAACACGCTGCTCGACATCATCCGCTACTACACGCGCGAAGCCGGCGTGCGCAACCTCGAGCGCGAGATCTCGAAGATCTGTCGCAAATCCGTCAAGCAGCTGCTGGCGAAGCCCGAGACGAAAGCGATCAACGTCTCGCCGCGCAATCTGAGCAAGTATCTCGGCGTGCGCCGGTTCCGTTACGGCCGCGCGGAGGAGCAGGATCACATTGGCCAGGTCACCGGACTTGCGTGGACTGAAGTCGGCGGCGAGCTGCTGACGATCGAAGCAGCAGTCGTGGCCGGCAAAGGCAAGCTCACGCACACCGGCCAGCTCGGCGAAGTGATGCAGGAGTCGATTCAGGCTGCGATGACCGTCGTGCGCAGCCGCGCGACGGTGCTCGGCCTGGAGCCGGACTTCTATCAGAAGGCCGACGTGCACATTCACGTGCCCGAAGGCGCGACGCCGAAGGACGGCCCGAGTGCCGGTATCGGCATGTGCACTGCGCTGGTCTCGGCGTTGACGAAGGTGCCGGTGCGCTCCGACGTCGCGATGACCGGCGAGATCACGCTGCGCGGGCAGGTGCTGCCGATCGGCGGACTCAAGGAAAAACTGCTCGCTGCGCATCGCGGCGGCATCCGCATGGTGCTGATCCCCGACGACAACACCAAGGATCTCGCGGACATTCCGCAGAACATCAAGGACAGCCTCGAGATCAAGCCGGTGAAGTGGATCGACGAGGTGTTGCAGGTCGCGCTACGACACATGCCGGCGCCGATTGCAGCGGCTTCCGATGCGTCGCGCGCCAACGACAAGCCACGCGCACGCAGAGTGGCGAAGCGCTCCAGCAAGCAGGTCAGGGCACATTAAATCCTGGAAATCCCAAGCGGATGGCGACCTTCGTCGCTATCCGCTCCCGGCTTCTTCTGCTATAACGCGCGCCCCAACAAGAAGGACGCCGACATGAACAAAGCCGAGCTGATCGAAGCCGTGAGCACGCAGACAAGCCTGCAGAAGTCGGACGCCACTCGCGCCGTCGATGCCGTGTTCGATTCGATTACATCGGCGCTCAAGTCTGGCGACACGGTCGCGCTGCTCGGCTTCGGCACCTTTGTCGTCAAGGCACGCGCCGCACGCGCCGGTCGCAACCCGCGGACCAACGAGACGATCCAGATTCCGGCCAGCAAAGTGCCGGGCTTCAAAGCTGGCAAGGCCTTGAAGGATGCTGTAAATTAGCGCGCCTTCGACGGCGCCCCGTCCCCCACTTAGAGCCTGCAGGCGAGCAACTGGGTGCTTAGCTCAGCGGTAGAGCGTCGCCCTTACAAGGCGAGGGTCGGGGGTTCGATCCCCTCAGCACCCACCACCTCCGGTGTGCAGTGTTGTGGGACGGGATGTCGCAGAGTTTCAGCGCGGAGCGGTAGTTCAGCTGGTTAGAATACCGGCCTGTCACGCCGGGGGTCGCGGGTTCGAGTCCCGTCCGCTCCGCCATTTCTACAATCCCAAAGTGACCCCGACTGCATGCTGCAGACCATACGCGATAAAACCTCGGGCATCGTAGCGACGCTGTTTCTCGGCGCTGTCGCACTCGTGTTCATTTTCTGGGGCGCTCACGGCCTGGTCGACTTCAACATGGGCCCGAAGACCTATGCAGCGAAGGTCGACGGTGAGCGCATTCCTACGGAGACCGTGCGCCGTGCGTGGCAGCAGCGGCAGTCACAACTTCAGCAGATGCTGCGCAACGAGCTGCCGCCCGATCTGGTCAAGTCGCAGCAGTCGGCGCTGCTCGATCAGTTCGTGCAGGAGTCGCTGCTGAAGCAGCGCGCGTCGCGCTACGGCTATCACGTCAGCGACCAGGACCTGGCGGCGCGCGTGATGGAATACCCGCAGTTCCAGATCGACGGCAAGTTCTCGAAGGATCGCTACAACGCCGTGGTGCGCGCGAGCGGTTTGACGGAATCACAGTTCGAAGCGGAGCTGCAGAGCGGCCTGCTGATCGATCAGCTGCGCAACGCCGTGGTCGAATCCGCGTTCGTCGCGCCGTACGAGCTCGATCGACGCTACGCGATGGAGAAGCAAGAGCGCGAGATCGACTACGCGCTGATTGCAGCGTCCTCCTTCGAAGCCACCACTACGATCACCGATGAGCAGGTGAAGAAGTGGTACGACCAGAACCAGGACAAGTACCTGCTGCCGGAAACGGTGAATCTGCAATACATCGAGCTGACTCGCGAGCACGCGGAAAGCGGCATCCAGGTCACCGAGCCGGCGCTGAAGGAATACTTCGAGCAGGTCAAAGACCGCTTCACGACGCAGGAACGGCGTCACGGCCGGCACATCCTGATCACGGTCGGTGAAGGCGTCGATGACGCGGCTGCGAAGCAGAAGGCCGAAGAGCTCACTGCCAAGGCGAAGGCGGGTGCGGACTTCGCGCAGCTCGCCAAGGACAATTCGAAAGACCCCGGCTCGGCGCAGCAGGGCGGCGATCTCGGCTGGGCGCAGCGTGGCATGTTCGTCGGCCCGTTCGAGGACGCGCTGTTTACGATGTCGATCGGCGAGATCCGCGGGCCGGTGAAGAGCGACTTCGGCTATCACGTGATCAAGCTCGACGAGGTCGAGGCTGGCCACGTGAAGACGTTCGAGGAAGCGCACGCGGAAGTCGAAGCCGACTTCCGCAAGGATCGCGCGCAGAACATTTTCTATGACGAATCGCAGAAGCTGGCCGATCAGGCGTTCTCCGCGCTGACGGAGCTCGACTCAGTCGGCAAGGCGCTGAACCTGCCGGTGAAGACGGTGACCGGCTTCACGCGCGAGGGCGGCGGCGAATTCGGCGGCGAGCCGTCGGTGATCGAAGCGGCGTTCAGCGACGACGTGCTGGACCGCAGACAGAACAGTCCGCTGGTGACGGTCGGCGAAGATCGCGCGCTGGTGCTGCGCGTGACCGATCACAAGGCGGCCGAGCCGCGTCCGCTCGAGAGCGTGAGCGCGCAGATTCGCGAACAGCTGAAGACTCAGCGCATGCGCGAGGCCGCGGCGGCGCAGGGTGCATTTGCGATGGCGCGCCTGCAGAAGGGCGAGCCGTGGGCGAGCGTGGCGAGCGCGCTGAAGCTCACTGCAGTCGGCAAGCGCTTCATGAATCGTCAGGACAGCGTCGCACCGCCGGCGATCGTGCGCTCGGCATTCCTTGCGCCGAACACGGAGTTCTCCGAAGCGAAGCCGTACTTCGGCGGCGTCACGACCGACGACGGCAACTACGCCGTGTACGCAGTCACGCAGGTTCGCAACGCAGATCCGTCGAAGGAAGCGGCGACCGAGAAATCCGCGCGCAAGCGTCGCGCGGAAGTGCAGAGCGGCCAGGGCGAGTTCGCCGCGTACGTCGACGAAGCCGAACGCACGACGAAGATCGTCAAGAACGACAAATTATTTGAGTAGGTCGGGCTTTAGCCCGACAAAAAAGCTACTCGCTGCCGTCGTTGAATGACATGCCGACGCTGCTGAAGCCGTTGTCGACGTAGATCACTTCGCCAGTGATGCCGGCCGCCAGGTCGGAGCACAGGAACGCAGCCGCGTTACCGACATCTTCGATCGTGACGTTTCGCCGCATAGGCGCGACTCCCGCCACGTGACCCAGCATCTTGCGGAAGCCCGCGATGCCGGCGGCTGCCAGCGTCTTGATCGGGCCCGCTGAGATCGCATTCACGCGAATGTTCTTCGGGCCGAGATCGGCAGCCAGGAAGCGCACGCTCGCTTCCAGACTCGCCTTCGCGACACCCATCACGTTGTAGTTCGGTACCGAGCGCACCGCGCCCAGGTAAGACAACGTCAGCACTGCACCGGCGCGGCCGCTCAGCATCGGCTCCGCGGCTTTCGCGAGCGCTGTGAGGCTGTAGCTGGAGATGTCGTGCGCGATGCGGAAGTTTTCGCGCGTCGTGGATTCGACGAAGCCGCCGCGAATTGCGTCGGTGGGTGCGAACGCGACCGCGTGCACCACGATATCGAGGGCGTCCCATTTCTTGCCGAGAGTCGCGAACGCGGCCGCAATGCTCTCGTCGCTGCCGACGTCCATTTCGAAGACGGCGCTGGCGCCGAACTCTGCGGCCATCGCCTCGACGCGGTCCTTGAAGCGTTCCTGGTAGCTGAAGGCCAGCGCGGCGCCTTCGCGGCGCATCGCCTGGGCGATGCCGTAAGCAATCGAGCGCTCGGTCGCGAGGCCGACGATCAGGGCACGTTTGCCAGCGAGAAATCCCATGGGCTGCTCCGGGGTGGACCAGCCGCGAGTTTAGCGCAAGGAGCTTTCCGCTATCAGATTCCGGCGCGTTGATCGTCGCCGACGTACATGACCAGCTGCTGACCCGGCTTGATCACGCTGCGCGAGTTGAGATCGTTCCAGCCGAGCAGGTCGGACAGGCGGACGCGGAACTTGGTTGCGATGTGCGACAGGGTGTCGCCGCGGCGCACGACGTACGTCGTCGAGCGAGTCTCGACTGCATCGGCCTGCGTCGAAGCCAGCGTCGCCGTTCCGGGAATCTGCAGCACCTGGCCGACTGCCAGCGTATCGTCGCTCGACAGACCATTGCTGCTCACGATGCTCTCCATCGTCACGCCGTGCGAACGCGAGATGCTCCACAGCGTGTCGCCGCGACGCACGATGTGCTTGTCGGACGAGTTACGCGGCTCGCGTGCGGCAACCAGCGTCGTGGGCGAGGCAGAGCCCATGCCCGTCGGCGCCGCAGTGATCAGCAGATCCTGTCCGGGACGAATCATCGTGCCGCGAATCTTGTTCGAGGTCTTGATCGCTGCGACCGACACGCCGTACTTGTCGGCGATGCCGCCGAGCGTGTCGCCCTTTTTCACGTGGTGATACACGACGCGCACGCGCTTTTCGGGCGGCAGCGCGGCGACCGCTTCAGCGAAGCGCGTTTGACGATCGACCGGCACCAGCAACTGATACGGACCATCCGGGTCCGTGACCCAGTGGTTGAACGCGGGATTCAGCGCGAGCAGCTCTTCCGGTGCCAGCTCCGCCAGTTCCGCCGCGACGTGCAGGTCGATCTGCCCGGCGACGTCGATCTGCGCGAAGTACGGCTCGTTCGGGATCGGTGCGAACTCCAGACCGTGCGTGGCCGGATCGTTGACGATGCGACGCATCGCCAGCAGCTTCGGCACATACGCGCGCGTTTCGCGCGGCAGCTTCAGGCTGAAGAAGTCAGTCGGCTTGCCGGCTTTGCGATTGCGCGCGACGGCGCGCGAGATGTTGGCTTCGCCGCAGTTGTACGCTGCGATCGCGAGCAGCCAGTCGCCATCGAATTCCTCCGACAGGAACTGCAGGTAATCGAGTGCGGCTGTGGTTGCAGCAACGACGTCGCGACGACCGTCGTAGTACCAGTTCTGCTTCAGGTCGTAGCGACGGCCCGTGCCGGGAATGAACTGCCACAGACCCGAAGCGCGCGCTCGCGAATACGCGACGGGATTGAACGCGCTCTCGACCACCGGCAGCAGCGCGAGCTCGAGTGGCATCTTGCGCGCTTCGATCTCGTTGACGATGTGGTACAGGTAGCGCTCGCCGCGCTTGAAAGTACGATCGAGATAAGTCGGGTGACTCGCGTACCACTTCACTTCGCGCTCGACCGTGGCGTGATCGACGTCTTCGATCAGGAAGCCGGTGCGGATGCGCTCGAACAAGTCACCGGAGGAGGGCGCGGCGACCGTGCCGCCGATGCCGCTGACCAGCGGTGGGCTCGACTCGGTCTGCGCATCGAGCGTCTCGATCGCTTCTTCGATCTGTTCGGGGCCGGAGACGCCGATTTCGGCTTCATCGAGCTTCGTGACTGCGGGGTCGAGCTCGACGGTTGCGACGCTGTCCTCGTCCGCCTGCTGCTGATCGATCTGATCCGGGTCGTCGGCTTCGGGAACCGTGGCGACGTGGCTGCAACCGGCAGCGATGATGGCGAGAGCTGCAAGAATTGCATACAGCCCCGTCCGGGTGCTCCACCTTTCGACCATTGACCCCTCCAACCCACTGCGAATCGGGTCCCGACTCGCTGAAATTTCCTACGTTACGCCGCAGTTCCCGCCGGTCCCGAATCGCGACCGCTCAGGCCCGGAAGCCATCCTTCCATTGGCGGATGACTGCAAAAACTTCTGTGCTGTTCTGTAACCTGCGGCCCGCTTTGGCTTCCGCGGCCTGCTTCACAGTCTGTTGTTCGCACCGCAGGAACGGATTCACATTCCTCTCACGCCTTATGCTCGATGGCAACGTCGCCTCATCCCGGGCGCGTTTGCTGCTGCATTCTTCGAGGTAGCGCACGGCCTCGGCGTTCTGCGGCTCGACCGCGAGCTCGAATTTGAGGTTGCTGACCGTGTACTCGTGACCGCAGTAGACCTGCGTTTCGGCCGGCAACTGGGCAAGTTTGGCCAGCGAGCCGACCATTTGTTCCGCTGTCCCCTCGAATAGACGCCCGCAGCCGGCGCTGAACAGCGTATCGCCGCTGAACACGGCCCCGTGCCCGACATAAGCGATGTGGCCGGCCGTGTGACCCGGGATGTCGAGCACCGTAAATTCCAGGCCGCAGGCGTCGAGTTTGACGTGATCGCCCTGGCGCAGCCGCGTCGGTTCGCCGGGCAAGCGCTCGCTGCCCGGCCCGAACAGCGGCACGCGTCTGTTCTGCAGCAGGCTGGGGACGCCGCCGACGTGATCGGCGTGGTGATGAGTGAGCAGGATGCCCGCGAGCGAGAGGTTTTTCTCAGCGAGGGCACGTTCGACCGGTGCGGCGTCGCCGGGATCGACGGCAACGACCTGGCTGGCATCACGCGGCGCATGGATCAGCCAGATGTAGTTGTCGGCAAATGCCCGTACTGGCGTGACCTGCAACATCTGTTTTTCGAGCCGCCCGCAGCGTAACGACGCGGTATTAAACATGCGGGGGTCCGCAGCCACAAGCGTCCAAGTTGTCACCAATGAGCGTCACTCGGCGCTATCCTTCGCGCATGCACGACGACCTCGGCCCAGACCTGCATTCGTGGCTGCGCGGCGCGCTCGGCCAGCGCGTGTATACGCTGGAGCGCAAGATCGTCGCCGAGGCACTGGCGCAGGTTTTCGGCTGGCAGCTGCTGCAGATCGGACTCTGGGGCGACGACGATGGTCTGCTCGCCGAGGGTCGCACCCAGCGCAAGGCCGTGCTCGCGTGGCACGGCTCGCGTCCCGGCCGGCCTGCAGCGATCCGCTCACGAACCGATTCGCTGGCGATCGCCTCGGACTCTGTCGATGCCGTGGTCCTGCCGCACACGCTCGAATACGAGCCCGAGCCCCACGAGATCCTGCGCGAGGTCGGGCGCATCCTGTCCGCCGAGGGGCACCTCATCGTGCTCGGCTTCCGGCCGCTGTCGAGCTGGGGCCTGCGCCATCTGTTCGCGAAGGACGGCTTTCCGCCCGGGCTGGAACGCATGATCGGCGAAGGGCGGCTGCGCGACTGGTTGAAGCTCCTCGGCTTCGAGATCGTCGACGCGCGCCGCTATCTGTTCACGCTGCCGGTCGGCTCGAGCGCGCCCTCGTCGCAGAGTTTCTTCGAGCGCGCCGGCCAGCACGTGTGGCCGCTGTTCGCCGGCGGTTACCTGATGAAGGCGCGCAAGCGCGTCTACACGTTGACGCCGGTCCGGCCGCGCTGGCGGCTGCGGCCGAAAGTCGTCGGCGGGCTCATCGAGCCGACCACTCGGGGCAGCGGTTAGCGGTGATGCCGACGACAGTCGAGATCTACACGGACGGCGCGTGTCGCGGCAATCCCGGTCCCGGTGGTTGGGGCGCGGTGCTCAACTCCGGCGAGCACGTGAAAGAGTTGCGCGGCGGCGAGCTCCTGACGACCAACAATCGCATGGAGCTGACAGCCGCGATTCGCTCGCTGGCCGCGTTGAAGCGGCCGTGCTCGGTCGCGCTCTACACCGACTCTCAGTACGTGCGCAAAGGCATCACGGAGTGGCTGCCGCAATGGAAGGCGCGCGACTGGCGCACTGCGGACAAGAAGCCCGTCAAGAACGTCGACCTGTGGCAGTCGCTGGAGCGCGAGATCGAGCGGCATCGCATCGAATGGCACTGGGTCAAGGGCCACGC
>DATJIP010000113.1:0-32391 GCA_035493235.1 Steroidobacteraceae bacterium | reverse complement strand
CATGGACGAAGCGCGCACGCTGGTTGCCGGCGGCGCCAAGTGGCTCGACGTGCGCTTACCGAGCGAGTTCGAGAACTATCGCATGGAAGGCGCGCTCAACCTGCCGCTGTACTTCATCCGCCTGAAGCTGAAGACGCTGGAGCGCGACGCACACTACATCGTGTGCTGCGATACCGGACGCCGCAGCTCTGCAGGGTGCTACATCCTGTCGGAGCGTGGCTTCAGAGCGTCGGTGTTGAAAGGCGGGTTGATGGCGTATCGGGACAAGTAGCGCAACCGACGCCAATCCTCACGCGTCCAAGCCCGGGTGAAGTTCCTGCCGCTCATCTGGTCCGGCGTCTGGCGCAAGCCCGGACGCACCGTGCTGATTTTTCTCCAGGTCAGCGTAGCTTTTGCACTGTTCGGCGTGCTCCAGGGAATGAAGACAGGCGTGGAGCGCCTGATCGAGCAGGCGCGTGCGGATTTGCTGCTGGTCCACGGCAGCCTGAGTCTCATCGACCCGCTGCCGCTGGGTCTGCTCGAGCGCATCAAGTCAGTGGCCGGCGTCAAAGCCGTCGTCCCGGTGGAATTGTTCGGCGGCATCTATCAGCAGCCGACTCAGCAGGTCGGCATCGTTGCAATCCGCCCCGTCGATGACTGGCTCTCGGCCTTTACCTACACGGTCGCTGCGGAGCACGCGGCTGCTTTCGCCAAGATACGCACCGGCACGCTCATCAGAAAGTCGCTCGCGGACAAGTACGGCTGGAAGATCGGCGACCGCATTCCGCTGATCACCAACACGGCACAGATGGACGGCTCGACGACCTGGTCGTTCGAAATCGTCGGCACCTACACCGACAGCGACGTCGCCGGCGGCAGCGATGTCATCCTGATCCAGTACGACTACTTCGACGAGGCGCGGTTGCTCGGCAAAGGGCTGGTCAGTCACTTCAACGTGGCGATCGTCGACCCGCGACAGGCTGCGCCGGTCGCCGAGGCGATCGACCGGCACTTTGCCAATTCCACGCATGCGACGAAGACAGATTCGCTGCGCGAGCTGGCGCAGATGCAGCTGCAATCCATCGGCGACCTGGAGTTTCTGATCCGTGCGGTCGTCGGCGCCGTGCTGGTCGCATTGTTCTTTGCGACGACCACCATGCTCATGCAATCGGTGCGCGAACGCACGCCGGAGCTCGCGGTGCTCAAGACGCTCGGCTTTTCCACCAGCGCCCTCTTCCTGTTCATCGTCGCAGAGGCTGCAGTCGTCTGCGTGGTCGCCGCGGGCTGCGGGCTGGCGCTCGCCCTGGTAGCGTTTCCGCTTGCGTCGAAGTTCGTGCCGGGCCTGTCGATGCCAGCGCCGGTCGTCGCGATTGGACTGGGCAGTGCCGCGCTGGTTGCGCTGCTGAGCGCGTCGGCTCCCGCGATCCGCGCAGCACGTTTGAACATCGTGGCTGCTTTGGGCAGCCGGTAGTCGCCGCCATGCGATTCCTCCGTCAGCTCTTCGCCCTGCTGCTCGTCAACCTTTCGAGCATAGTGCAGCGTATCGGCTCGGTGCTCACGATCGTCGTCGGTGTGACCTGCGCGGTCGGGGTACTGGTCTCCATGCTCGCGATGGGCACCGGCGCGCGCGAGCAGCAGGAGGCAAACGTTCGCCCTGATCGCGTCGTTCTCACGACCCGGGGCACGGTGCAGGGCCAAGGCAGCATCACCAAGCAGGAAGCGGCCGTGATTCTCGGGCTGCCCGGCGTGCGCAAGGATGCGCGGGGCGAGCCGATTGTAGTCTTCCAGGCGATGATCCCGATCGAGGGCCAGCGGCGCGCGAGCGGCAAGCGCATCTACTTTCCGCTCGTCGGCACCACGTCGAAACTGGTCGAGCTGACAGCGGATTTGCGCTTCACCGCCGGACGAATTTTCCAGCCCGGCTTGCACGAGCTGGTTGCGAGCAACGCTTGCCGTCGGCAATTCGTCGGTTTCGAGCTGGGCGACAAACGCCTGATCCGCGGCAGCGACTGGACCGTCGTCGGCCACTTCGACGAAGGGCATGCACAGAATTGCGTCGTGCACGCAGATGCCGAAACGGTGATGAGCGCACTCAGCCGCACCACCTACTCGTCGGCGACGCTGCTGCTGCAATCGACAGCCGATTTCGCAACGTTGCGTGCAGCGGTCAGCAGCAACCCAGCGCTGCGGCTCGACGTGCAGCACGAGCAGGACGCCATCGCAACTGCCTTCAAGCCGATCAACTCCATTCTCAATTTCGTCAGCTTCTTCATCGGCACGATCATGGCGGTCGGCGCGACGCTGGGCGCGGTCAACTCGCTCTATGCGATCGTCGATTCGCGGCAGCGGGAAATCGGCACATTGCGCGCCATCGGGTTCAGCTCGGCGGCAGTCGTGCTGGCGGTGCTGCTGGAATCGATGTTGCTGGCGCTACCGGGAGCTTTCCTCGGCAGCGCGCTGGCGTGGCTGCTGTTCAACGGGCTCGCGGCGAGTCCGTTCGGTTACAGCTTTCAGCTGTCGGTGACGTCTTCGCTCGCAGTGCTCGGAATCGAATGGGCGCTGGTAATGGGCTTGCTGGGAGGACTCCTGCCTGCATTGCGCGCGGCGCGGATGCCGGTGGTGACCGCGCTGCGCGCGATCTGACGCTACATCGTGTGCGTCGGCTTGTCGCCACCCAGCGCGCCGGCCAGGTAGCTCTCGATCTTTCGCTGGGTATTGCCGCGATCCTGCTCGCTGAACTGCACGCCGATGCCGGCAGTGCGCTTGCCCTGCGCGCCCTTCGGCGTCATCCAGATCACGCGGCCGGCGACGGGCAGCTTCTCGTCCTCGCCCATCAGGTTCAGGAGCATGAACACTTCGTCGCCGAGCCGGTAATTGCTGTTGGTCGGAATGAACAAGCCGCCGTTCTTCACGAACGGCATGTACGCCAGATACAAGGCGCTCTTGTCCTTGATCGTTAGCGTCAGCAGACCGGGCTTGCTGCTTGGCTGGCGCATCACCATTTCGTTGGTACTCGTCAGGCTCTCTTTCTATTCGGCTCTAGAACTTCCAGCAACGCGATCAACCAGGACTCTACTGCAAGCTCGCGCTGAAGCGCGGTGCGGGCCAACTGCGATTTCAACGCCCGCGCGCGATCCACCATGCTGTAGACGCCGCTTATGTTCAACGGCCGGGGCGGACTTGGCAAGTGCGTAGACCGACCGGGGAACGTGATCAGGTCGGCATTTCCCGCAAGAGCCCCGCGTGCCAGCGAGCTGAGCCACAGGTCGAGCCAGGTCAGGCGCTCGCTCAGCGCGTCTTTTTCCCACTCGGCAGCGACCTGCGTCACATCTGCCTGACCGGCGAGCAAGGCGCCGAGGGACTTCTGCATGTGCTCGTTCAGCGCGTCGAACCGGCCGTCCGCGTAGGCCAGTGCGCGCAGCGGTGCACCGCCGGCGAATTCGAGCAGCGCCGATCCAACCGCGTGCCCGGTCTTCGCGCTCAACCACTCGATCGCCTCCTCGCGCGACGGACGCGCGATCGTCACCTTCTGGCAGCGACTGCGCACCGTCGGCAGCAGCATCGAAGGTTGCGACGTGATCAGGATCAGCAGGCTGCGTCCTGACGGCTCTTCCAGCGTCTTGAGTACGCTGTTCGCGGCGTTCGGCGTCATCAGATGAGCCGGATCGACGATCGCGACTTTGTAGCCCTGTCGATAGCTCGTCTTGGTCAGACGCTCGGTGGCAGCACGGACCTGGTCGATCGAGATCTGCTGCTTATCCTCTTCCGGCATGACCAGCACCAGGTCCGGATGCGAGCCGGCCGCGAACAACGCGCAGCTCGGACACTCGCCGCAGCACCTCAAAGTCGAACCGGCGGATTTGTCACAGAGAACTGCGCACGCGAGCCACGCAGCGAACGACTGCTTGCCCACGCCTTCGGCGCCTTGCAACAGCAGTGCATGCGAGAGTCGATTCGCAGCCCATGCTTTGCGCAGCTGCGCAGCTGCGTCCTCGTGCCAAGGCAGCAGCTGCGGCAGTGTCCGTTCGCTCGTCTCCGTCATGGGCGCATGAACAATCGGATCTCCACCTCGGCGCGGATCGCGTGCTGGACGCTCTCGCGGTCGGCAGTGGCATCGATGACGGCGAAGCGACCCGGTTGGCTGCGGGCGCGCTCGAGGTAACTGTTGCGCACGCGCTCGAAGAATTCGCGCCGCTCCTGTTCGAACCGATCGCTGGCGCCGGTTTCGGCATCGCGGGCCGCTGCTCGTGCGCGACCGATCTCGATCGGCGCATCGAGCAACAACGTCAGATCCGGACGCAGCTCTTCCTGCACGAAGCGCTCGAGGTTGGCGATTTCCTCGCGACGCACGCCGCGACCGTCGCCCTGATACGCGTACGTTGCATCCGTGAAGCGATCGCAGACTACCCACGCACCCCGCTCCAGCGCCGGCCGGATCAGATTCTCGATGTGAGTCGCACGTGCCGCGAACATCAGCAGCAGCTCGCACGTCATCGGCATCGGCTCGTCTGTCGGCGTGAGCAGCAGCTCGCGAATCTGTTCGGCGCGCGGCGTACCGCCCGGCTCGCGCGTCACGATGACTTCGAGTCCGCGCTCGACCAATGAGTCACGCAAAGCGGCGATCTGGGTCGTCTTGCCCATGCCTTCGCTGCCTTCGATGGTGATGAACTTTCCGCGATTCATCGGCGACGCAGCTCCCGCAGGTAGCGCCTCACGGCAAGGTTGTGCTCGGTGAGCGTCTTGGAGAAGTAATGACTGCCATCGCCCGCCCCCGTCGCGACGAAGAATAGCGCGCCCGACACCTCCGGTTGAACTGCCGCGTGCAACGATTCGAGGCTGGGCATGGCGATGGGCGTCGGCGGCAGCCCCGGGCGCGTGTACGTGTTGTAAGGCGTATCGCGCGACAGATCGACGCGGCGGATGTTGCCGTCGTAGCTCGTACCCATCCCGTAGATCACTGTCGGGTCGGTTTGCAGACGCATTCCGCGCCGCAGCCGCTCGACGAACACGCCCGCGATCTGCGCACGCTCGCGCTCCAGAGCCGTCTCCTTTTCGACGATCGAGGCCAGGATCAGCGCTTCATATGAGCTGGCCAGCGGCAGGTCCGAGGCACGCTGGTCCCACGCCTTGCGCAGTTCGTCCTGCATGCGTCGATGCGCGATCGTGAGCAGCTCCAGATCGGTCGTGCCGCGCGGGAATCGATAGGTATCAGGAAAGAACTGCCCTTCCGGATGCAGCTCGGGCTCGCCGAGCAGTCGCATGATGTCGACGTCGCTGCGATTGGCGTTCTCGTTGTTCACGGCATCGTTCGCGACCAAGGCATTACGCACGTCCGCGAACGTCGAGCCTTCGATGAAAGTGATGCTATGGAGCAGGACCTGCCCGGAGCTCAGCAACGCGAGCAGACCTCGCGGCGTCAGTCCAGGCTGCAGCTCGTACTCCCCTGCCTTCAGCTCGCTGTCGCGGCGAGTGAGACGAGACCAGACGACCCAGACCTGCGGCTGATCCAGAAGACCGCGAGCATGCAACGCGGAGGCGACGCCTCGCGTGCTGGCGCCGCGGGGAACTTCGAACGTTGTCCGCTCCTGCAAGCCGGCAATCGGTTGCTGCAGCCACTTGTTGCTCCACCAGGCGATCGCCGCCGCGCCCGCGGCGCCGAGGACGATCAACAGCATGAGGACTTGCAGCAGGCGTCGCATCAGAAGTCCAGCGCCTCTCGCAACCGATCGGCGATCGGTGCGTCCGTCCAGCGCAAGGCGCCGAGTTCAGTGACCGAACGAATGCCACGCACCGCGTTGGTGATGAAGACTTCACTCGCAGCCTCGACGTCGCGCGGCCAGACCGGCTCCTCGCTGACCGCGATACCCAGTTCCTTCGCCAATCGCAGCACTTCGGCGCGCATCACGCCGAGCACGCCGGAGAACCGCAGATCGGGAGTCACCAGCACACCGCCACGGACCAGAAAGACATTGCTCGCGGTGCTGCTCACTACCTCGCCTTCGGTGTCGAGCATCAGGCCGTCGATGATGCTTTCGTCTTGCCACTCCGCCTGGGCAAGCACCTGCTCCAGTCGGTTGAGATGCTTGATGCCGGCCAGGCGTGGGTTGCGTCCCAGTCGCGTCTCGCACCAACGCAGCGCGAGTCGCGAACCCGCGGGCTGCGGCGGCGCCGGATAGAGCGCAACGATGCGCGTTATCTTGCTGCGCGCGGATGGTCGATAGCTGCGCGGTCCGACGCCGCGCGAAACGACGATCTTGAGCACCGCGCGTTCCGCCGAGCCGCTGAGCCGCTGCACGTCGGAGCGCAAAGCGGCCGGATCCGGCGCCGCGATTCCGAGCCGCTCGCAACCGAGTGCCAGGCGCTTCAGATGCTGCTCGAGCAATCGCACGCGCCCTTGTGCGAGCAACGCGCTTTCGAACAGCCCGTCGCCATAGTGCAGACCGCGATCTTCTACTGCGATCGCCTGCAGCGGATCGGTGGGGCTGACACCATTGATGAGAACGGCGGCCGTCATGCCTCGACACTCAGCGCTCGCAAGACGCCGCGCGCTTTCGCGCGTGTCTCATCGAGCTCACGCTCCGGAATCGAATCGGCAACGATGCCCGCGCCGGCGCGCAACGTCAGTGCGCGTCCGTCCAGCTGGAGCGAGCGGATCAGGATGTTCATGTCCATGCTGCCATCGAGGTTCAGATACCCCAGCGACCCCGTGTACGCGCCGCGCGGGGCGCATTCCAGCTCCGCGATGATCTCCATGCAACGGACCTTCGGGCAACCGGTGATCGTGCCGCCCGGAAACACCGCTGCCAGCACATTGCCGGGCGTGACGTCGGCGCGCAAGCGACCACGCACGTTCGAGACGATGTGATGCACGTGCGAGTACGACTCGATCGTCATGAACTCGTCGACCTGCACGCTCCCCGCCTCGCACACGCGCCCCAGGTCGTTGCGCTCCAGGTCGATCAGCATCACGTGCTCGGCCCGCTCCTTGGGATGCGCATGCAATTCGCGAGCGAGCGCTCGGTCAGCCTCAGGATCCGCGCCGCGCGGGCGCGTGCCGGCAATCGGACGCGTCGTTACCACGCCATCGCGCAGGCCGACGAGTCGTTCGGGGGAGGAGCTGATGATGCCGATGCCATCCAGCAGCGCGAGGCCGCTGAACGGTCCGGGATTGGTTTCGCGCAAGCGCCGGTAGAGCTGATGCGGTTGTACGCCGTGCCGCAGCGTCGCCTGCCAACCGCGCGACAGATTCGCTTGATAGATGTCACCCGCACCGATGTATTGCAGCGCCCGCTCGACTGCGTGCAGGTACTGCCGCGGATCCTCCTCAGCGACCGCAGACTCGATCAATCCTTCGCGGTCAGCACGCAGGCGGGTGACGCGTCGCAGGTCGGCAGCGATGCGCGGGATCAGATCAGCGGCGGCCTCCTCCGCGACGACCCAACAACGACCGCTGTCGTGCTCGTGCACGACCGCTGCAGGAATACGAATCGCCTGAGCGATCGGCCCGACTGTCGGCGACGGCAGGCGCAAGCGAGGCTCGATCTGGCCGGCAAGCTCGTATCCCAGGTACACGAGCCAGCCGCCGGTGAACGGCACTGCACCCACCGACGATTGCACTCTCTCACGTTGCCACCATCGATCGAGCGCAGGCAGAAATCGCTCCGACGTCGGCGACGCCGTAAGGCGCCCGGCGGGATGCGCGAACAGGATGTCGTAGCGCCCGAGCGGCTCACCGGCCGCGGCACTCTCGAACAACGCGGGATACAGCTCCGGCGAGGCGGCGTGAAGGGCGAGCAGCGCCGCTGGGTCGACGTCGATGGGTTCGAGGAGCGAGCCGCTCAATTCGTGTCAGTCGAGGGCGCGGAAGATCACCGAGCCGTTGGTGCCGCCGAACCCGAACGAGTTCGACAGCGCGACGCGGATCGGCATGCGCCGCGCCACTTTCGGCACGTAGTCGAGGTCGCAGCCCTCGCCCGGATTGTCGAGATTGATAGTCGGCGGCGCAACTTGATCGCGGATCGCGAGGATCGAGAAGATCGCCTCGACCGCACCTGCGGCGCCGAGCAGATGCCCGGTCATCGACTTCGTAGAGCTCACGGCGAACTTCTTCGCGTGTTCGCCGAAGCAGCGCTTCAACGCGATCGTTTCCGCCTTGTCGCCCAGCTCAGTGGAAGTAGCGTGTGCGTTCACGTACTGCACGTCGCTCGGATTCAGCTTCGCGTCCTGCAACGCGTTAAACATCGCGAGCCGTGCGCCCTCGCCGTCTTCCGGCGGGGCCGTGATGTGATGAGCATCGCCGCTCATGCCGAAGCCGACGATCTCTGCATAGATCTTCGCGTCGCGCTGCTTGGCGTGCTCGTACTCTTCGAGCATGACCGCGCCGGCGCCATCCGACAGCACGAAGCCGTCGCGATCGCGATCCCACGGGCGGCTCGCACGCTGCGGGTCGTCGTTGCGCGTCGACAGCGCACGCGCCTGGCAGAAGCTGCCGAGACCGAGCGGCGTCGTCGCCATTTCGGCGCCGCCCGCGATCATCGCGTCGGCGTCGCCGTATTGAATGAGTCGCATCGCGAGGCCGATGGCGTGCGTCGACGTCGTGCACGCAGTAACCGTCGCGAGGTTCGGACCGGTGAGCTTGAAGTTGATCGAAATGTGACCGGAGATCATGTTGATGATGCTACCGGGCACGAAGAACGGCGAGATGCGCTTCGGGCTGTTGGTCTCGGCGTACTTGCGATAGTTCTCTTCGATGGTGTCGAGGCCGCCGATGCCGGCGCCCATGGTGATGCCGATGCGCTGGGCGTTCGCCGGCGTCACTTCGATACCCGAATCCCTGATCGCGTCCGCGGCTGCACCGTAACCGTAGTGCATGAACGGATCCATCTTGCGCAGCTCTTTCGCCGAGAGGTACTTCTCCGCTTCGAAGCCGGCGACCGGGCCGTGAAAACGCACCGGCCACGCGCTCACGTCGAAGCGCGTGATCGGCCCGATGCCGCTCTTGCCCTCGACCACGTTGTGCCACGCCGTGTCGACAGTGCTGCCAACCGGCGAGACGATGCCGAGACCAGTGATGACGACGCGCCGCTTCGACAAGCGATTACCTCTTCGTGCAGCTCATGGGTTGGGAAGTTGCGAACAGTGCGGTCGCCGCCTTCCCTGGCCGGGGACTCGAAGCGCAGGCGTCACGGATATTGAGGACGCCTGCGGCGAAAACGTCAGGCCTGATTGCGGCGTTCGGTGATGTAATCGATCGCCTGCTGAACAGTCGTGATCTTCTCAGCGTCTTCATCCGGAATCTCGGTCTCGAACTCTTCCTCCAGTGCCATCACCAGCTCGACCGTGTCGAGCGAGTCGGCGCCGAGGTCGTCGACGAAGGAAGCGTCGTTGGTGACTTCTTCCTCTTTCACCCCCAATTGCTCGGCGACGATGGCTTTAACTTGCTGTTCGATACTGCTCATTGGTGTACGAGTCCTCTATGAGGCTTTTGAACCCTTCAAAACCGACCCTTAGTAGTTCGTTGGGGCGGGTCGCAGGGGGCGTATTCTAGTTTAAGACCCCGTGAGGTCCAACATTTCCAAAAACTTAAAGTAATAAGGCACTTGACGGCGATTCAGACCATGTACATGCCGCCGTTGACGTGCAACGTCTCACCGGTGATGTAGCCCGCCTGTGGCGACGCAAGAAACGCGACTGCTGCCGCGATGTCCTCGACGGCACCGAGCCGGCCCAGCGCGATTTGCGCCGTCAACGCGGCCTGCTGTTCGGCCGGGAGCTTCGCAGTCATGTCGGTGGCGATGAAACCGGGCGCGACGACGTTCACGGTGATGTTCCGCGAGCCTACTTCGCGCGCCAATGACTTCGTGAAGCCGATGATGCCGGCCTTCGCCGCCGCGTAGTTCGTCTGTCCCGCGTTGCCCATCACGCCGACGACCGACGCGATGCTGATGATCCGCCCGCGCCGCGCCTTCATCATTCCGCGCAGCACGCCCTTCGAAAGGCGAAACACCGAGCCGAGGTTGGTCGCGACGATGTCGTTCCACTCCTCGTCTTTCATTCGCAGCAGCAGGTTGTCACGTGTAATTCCTGCATTGTTCACCAACACAGTCGGCGTGCCTTCGTGTGCTTCGATGTCCTTCAGCGCCGCGTCGATCGACACCGCGTCAGCAACGTTCAACACGATCCCACGGACTTTGCCCGCTTCGGCGAGTTGCTCGGTGATTCCCTGTGCGCCCGCATCTGAGGTTGACGTGCCGACGACAGTAGCGCCGCGACGCGCAAGCTCGATCGCGATCGCGCGGCCGATGCCACGCGATGCGCCGGTCACGAGTGCGATTTCCTGTGCCAGCGTCTGGTCGGTCATGCATTGCTCCTGTTCGTCTTGCCGAAAGCGGCCGAGGCCCTTTCGGCACGCGCGGCAAAAGGCGTGGCTTTATGCCGCACTACAGGCCTGCAGCGCGTGCTGCAACGATTCGGCATCTTCGATCGAAAGCATCGCGATGTCCTTGTTGCGTTCGATCTTGCGATTCAAGCCGGTGAGCACGCCCTTCGGGCCGCATTCGACGACGACGCGCACGCCGTCCGCGAGCATCGCGCGAATCGTTTCGGTCCAAAGCACCGGCTTGACCAGCTGTTCCACCAGCGCTTTACGAATGCTCGCCTCGTCGCCGTGCTTGCGAACCTCGACCGTATAGATGTCGCGCACCTCGCGCGGTCCGAACTTCACCGTCTGCAACCGGGTTGCCAAGCGTTCGGCAGCCGGCTGCATCAGCGGGCTGTGCGACGGGACGCTCACCGGCAATTTGATCGCGCGCTTCGCGCCCTTCGCCTTCGCGGCTTCGATCGCGCGATCGACCGCGGCAGCGGTGCCAGCGATCACGACTTGCCCGGGACAATTGAAGTTGGCGCCTTGTACGACTTCACCCTGCGCAGCCTCACGACAGGCAGCTTCGATGTCGGCATCTTCGAGTCCGAGGATCGCAGCCATCGCGCCGTGCCCTGCGGGTACTGCTGCCTGCATCGCCTGGCCGCGAAACTGCACCAGGCCGATGGCCGTCCGAAAATCGAGCGCACCGGAGCAGACCAGCGCCGAATACTCGCCCAGGCTGTGCCCGGCCATCGCTGCCGGTAAGCCGCCGCCGTGCTTGCGCCAGACGCGCCATGTCGCCACGCCGGCCGCGAGCATCGCGGGTTGCGTGCGTTCGGTCTTGCCGAGCTCCTCTTCCGGGCCGCCCTGGCAGAGCTTCCACAGGTCGTAGCCGAGCACTGCGGAGGCTTCCGCGAAGGTCTCCTGGACCAGCGGCTCGGCGGCCGCCAGCGGCGCTAGCATGCCGACGGACTGGGAACCCTGGCCTGGAAAGACGAAAGCGAAGCTCATAAATAAGAAGCGGTTAGCGAAAAGGCGCGCGATTATGCATAGCCAGGAGGGCGCCGGCCAGCGCGCCGCCAATTGCACCGTACAAGTGCGCGTCGACGACGACCGGCATGTCGCCGGAAAGCGGCAAGGCGCCGTGCCACTGTTCCCAGGCCAGTTTACCGATCAGCACCAGCGTCAGAGCCAGCGCCAGGGGCCGCGATTCATGCTGCCACCAGCCGATTGCGCCGGCCGCGAGCGCGCCGTGCAGGACGCCTGACAGGCCGACATACCACTGCAGCTGTGGCTCCAAGAACACAAATCCGAGGTCGATGACGACGACGCTGCTGACCAGGATCAGCAGCCAGCCACGCAGGGAGTATTCGCGCGGAAACAGCGCCGCGATCAGCCCCAGACCGACTGCATTCAGCAACAGGTGCTGGCCGGAGCCGTGGACCAGGTGACCCGTAAGCAGTCGCCAGTACTCGCCTTGCAGGACTGCCGTACGCTCGTAACGCAGAAGATTACGAGTGGCATCTCCGGCGAACCAGAGCAGAACCAGCACCGTGACCAGCAGTCCAACGAGCCAGGCCCCCTGGATCGACGACACGGCTGTCGGGGCCCGGAAACGCCCGGGGACGGCGTCACTCATGCTTTCAGCCTGCTTTGTTATGATCCGCGCGCTTCGGCCTAGACCCAAAGGCAGTTTTCAGCGTTTGCACGTTCTAATCGCCTCACGTTAACGGAAACGACTATGACAGATATCAACTCTTCGGTGCGCCGTCGCTCCGAGCTCGGATTCACCCTGATCGAAATCATGGTCGTGGTCGTGATCCTCGGCATCCTCGCTGCGCTGGTCGCGCCGAACGTCATGCGCCGTATCGACGATGCCCAGATCACCAAGGTGAAGCAGGACATGCGCGCGTTCGAGACCGCGCTGAGCCTGTACAAGATGGACAACTACAAGTACCCGTCCACCGACCAGGGCCTCGGCGCCCTCGTCACGCAGCCGAACGATCCGACCGTGCGCAACTGGAAGCAGGGCGGCTATCTCGGCAGCGGCGGCCTGACCAAGGATCCCTGGCAGAACGAGTACAAGTACGTCTATCCGGGTCAGCACGGCGAGTACGACATCTACACGCTCGGTGCCGACGGCCAGGAAGGCGGCGAAGGCGTCAACGCCGATCGGGGCAACTGGCAGACGGAGTGACATTGCGTCCCGCGCGCTATGGGCGGCTCCAGCGCATCCTGCGCCCGCCGCATTCGCGCATCCTTGCGCAGCACGGCTTTACCCTCCTCGAGATCCTGGTCGTCATCGTGATCATCGGCGTGATGGTCTCGATGGCGACACTGTCGATCGGCCTGCTCGGCGCGGATCGTCAGTCCGAGGAAGAGGCGCGGCGCGTCTGGGCCGTCATCACCCAGGCGCGTGAGGAAGCAGAGCTGCAGGCCATCGACCTGGCACTCTTCGTCGGCGCGACCGATTACGAATTCCTGCGTTTCGATACCCGCCGCAATCAGTGGGTGCCGGTCATCGACGACAAGTTGTACGCGCAACGCGCGTTGCCGGAAGGGCTGCGCTTCCGCTTGTGGCTGGAAGGCCGCGAGATCGTGCTCAAGCCGGCCTTGCCGGATCGTTCCAAGAAAGATGAGAACGAGAAGGCGCCGCCGCAGCTCACCGTGCTGTCGAGCGGCGACGTCGTGCCGTTCGAGTTGCAGATCGAGCGTGATGGCGCGCCGGCCCTGTGGCGCACGACATCGCTAGCCGACGGCGACCTGCGCGTCGAGCAGCGCAAGGACGAGCGCGATTGGAACGTGGTCGCGCAGACCAAGCCGCCGCCGGAAGAAACGGACAAGAGCAAGAGTAAGGAGCGTATTTCCGATGCGCGCCACTGAACGCTTTGCCCGAGGCTTCACTCTGATCGAAGTCATCGTCGCGATGATGGTGAT
Organism: Steroidobacteraceae bacterium; assembly: GCA_035493235.1. Lineage (GTDB taxonomy): Bacteria > Pseudomonadota > Gammaproteobacteria > Steroidobacterales > Steroidobacteraceae > Steroidobacter. The sequence goes on along the minus strand of DATJIP010000113.1, from coordinate 19,112 downwards.
CGGCCTCGGCATGCTCGGCGTCATCCAGGCCGTGAGCCAGACCGCCAGCAACAGCGGTTACCTGCGCGACAAGACCATCGCGCACTGGATCGCGATGAACCGCCTCACCGAGATCCGTCTGCAGAAAACCGCGCCCGGCATCGACAAGACCTCCGACGAAGTCGAGATGGCCGGTCGGCGCTGGAAGTGGACGATGAACATCACGCAGACGCCGGTCGAGACGATCCGTCGCATCGACATCTCCGTGCGCCCTTCCGAAGCAAAGGAAGGCGCTTCGCTCGCATCGGTGACCGGTTTCTACGGCACGGCGATCGCGCCGCCCGGCTCCGCGCTGATTTCATGGCAAGGCGCCGAGACCGGCATTCCGCAGAACCCGGGCGAGCAGGACGAGGACAAGAAGCCGCCGCCGAAGGGTCAGCCGCCCGAGGAGGAGCCGCCGGAGCCGGAGTCGCCGCCCGAAACCGATCCGAGCGATCCGACGCAGCAGCAATGAGCGAACTGCACGCCCACCTGCGCGCACGAGGCTTCACCTTGCTCGAAGTGCTGGTGGCCGTGGTGATCTTCGGCATCATCAGCGTGCTCGCGTACGGCGGCTTCAACCAGCTGAGTCAACAGAGCGGCATCATCGAGACCAGCGCGACGCGCACGCGTGCGATTCAATCCACCGTGCAGCGCATGGCCGAAGACTTCGCGATGCTCGAGCCGCGTCCGGTTCGCGAGCCGCTCGGCGAAACGCTCGAGCCCGCGCTGCGCGCCGGCGGCACGCGTACCGACACTCTTCTCGATCTCACGCGCTCCGGCTGGACGAATCCGGCGGGCCTCACCCGCTCGACGTTGCAGCGAGTGACGTATCGCGTGGTCGACGACAAGCTGGAGCGCGCCTACTGGAACGCGCTCGATCGGACCATGACGACGGAGCCGACCACCGCAGTGATGATCGACAAGGTCAAGACGGCGAGCTTCCGCTTCATGGACCAGAATCAAACCTGGCACGAGCAATGGCCGCCGCTCGGCTACTCGGGCGGAGATGCCGCGCGCCTGCGACCGATTGCCGTGGAGATCACGCTCGATCTGGAAGACTGGGGCAAGCTCGTGCGATTGGTGGAGGTGTCGGGATGAACCGTCATCGCCCCCTGCACTCCCGCCAACGCGGCGTCGCGCTCATCATGGCCGTGCTCATCGTCGCGCTCGCGACGATGCTCGCCGCCAGCGTCTCATTCAAGGGCTACCTCGACCAGCGGCGCAGCGCGAACGTCTTCGCGATGGACGAGGGCTACGAAGTCGCGCTCGGCGGCGAAGCGTGGGCCGCGGACTCGCTGCGTCGTGACAAGCAGCAGAACTCGAAAACCGACGACTTCACCGAAGAATGGGCCACGCCGATTCCGCCGATTCCGATCGAAGGCGGTCAGTTCGAAGGCCAGCTGGAAGACATGCAGGGCCGCTTCAATCTGAACAGCCTGGTGATGGTCCAGGGCGGCAGCGCCAAGGCCGCCACCCTCGTGGTCGATCCGAAAGCGGTCGAGCGCTTTCAGCGGCTGCTCGAGCTGCTGGAGCTGGAGCCCAAATGGGCCACGATGATCGCCGACTGGATCGACAGCGACGTGCAGCCGGAATTCCCCGATGGCGCAGAAGACCCGACCTACACGAGCCTCAATCCGCCCTATCGCACCGCCAACATGCCGCTGACGCGCGCCAGCGAGCTGCTCGCGATCAACGGCTTCGGTCTGGATCGTTATCGCAAGCTCGAACCGTTCGTGACGGCACTGCCGATCGGCACGCCTATCAATCTCTGCACGGCATCGCCGGAGCTGCTCGATGCGCTCGTCGCCGGACGGCGTCAGTTCACGCTGGCGCGCGACAACACGACGGAGACTCGCAAGCAGCGCTGCTTCCCGACCAAGCAGGACTATGAGAGCGGCCTGTCAGCCACCGAGAAAGAGGAGCTGGTGACGGGCAAAGTCATCGATCAGACGAGCTCGTACTTCCGCTCCACGATCTGGGTCACTATTGGCACTACTCAGTTCACCCTGTACTCTCTGTTGTATCGCAGCGGCAACAACGGTCTTGTGCGCCCCATACTAAGAAGCCACGGAACGCCCTGATGCCGGAATTCCTAGTCGTACGTCTGCACTCCGCCGCCGCCGAATCCATCGGCGCTGCCGCCGAGTGGCTCGTCGTGGATGGTACTGGAGCACGCCGCGGCAACGTCGCGTCGGGTCCGCTCGATCTGACTCCGGCCGCAGCCGCCAATCGCAAGGTGATCGTGCTCATCCCGGGCACAGACGCGTTGCTCGCCGAGCCGGTGCTGCCGGTGAAGAGCGGCACGAAGCTCGCGCAAGTCGTGCCGTTCGCGCTCGAAGAACATCTCGCCGCCGACGTCGAGGACCTGCACTTCGCAGTCGGGAAGCGCGAGACGCGGCCCGGCACGCCGGTCACCGTCGTTTCGCACGCACGCATGCAGGCCTGGCAGGCGTTGCTTGCGGATGCCGGATTGCACGCCGATGCGATCTATCCCGAGACCGCTGCACTTCCGGTAACGCCCAACGCGATCACTCTCCTGGTCGACGGCGCGCGCGTTTATGTGCGTCGGCAAGACACGCCCGGTGCAGTGCTCGACGTGCAGCCGCTGATCGAAGGCTTGCAGCTCGCGCTCGCCTCCGGCGAAGAAGCGCGCGAGCACGTAACGATCTACGTCTCCGAGGACGACTACGAACGCGAGCGCGAACTGCTCGAGGGCTTGCGCGAATTCACGCAGAGCCTGCAGTTGAAGCTGCTGCCCGATGGACCGCTGCCGCTACTCGCGTCGAACATCGTGCACGGCGCCGTTGGCGTGAACCTCCTGCAAGGTCGATACCAGGCCAAGCGCAAGCTGCAGATGTCGTTCGCGCCCTGGCGCTACGCAGCCGCGCTCGCCGGAGTGTTCCTGGTCGCGCATCTCGGCTTGAAGTCGTGGCAGTACTTCCACTATCGCAGCCAGGAAGCACTCCTCAATCAACAGATCGGCGAAGTCTTCCAGCAGCTCATGCCGGGCGCTCCCCTGCCCGACCCGTCCGCAGCGCGGCGCATGATCGAAGCTCGATTGAATCAGCTGCGCGGCGCCGGTCCGGTGAGCGGCATGATGACGACGCTCGCGGCCCTCGGCGAAGCGCTCGGCCAGGTGCCCGATACCAACGTCGAATCGATCGCCTACACGAACAACACGACGCACCTGCGTGTGCTCGCGCCGTCCGTCGACGCGCTCGATCGCATCCGCCAGGTCGCGAGCCAGCACGGACTGGAAGCGACCATCGAGTCCGAAACCCCGCGCGAGTCCAAGCGTGAGGGCCGTCTGCAGTTCAAGAGCCCGGGCGCCTGATCATGCAGAAGCTCAGAGACTGGTTCTTCTCCCTGCAGCCGCGCGAGCGAGCGCTCGTCCTGGGCGGCGGTGTCGTGGTGCTGCTGTTCGCGATTTACTTGCTCGCGCTCGGGCCGTTCTATTCCGCGGTCAACAGCCGCGCGGAACGCGTCGCGAAGAAACAAGGCGATCTCGCCTGGATGAGGAGCGTCGGCGGCGAAGTGCTTGCGCTCGGCGCCAGTTCGAACGTGGCCACAGCGCCGAGCAATGAATCGCTCGTCGTGCTGATCGATCGCTCGGCGCGTGAGTGTGGCCTCGGCCAGTCGCTCACCGGCCAGACGCCCAACGGCGCGAACGGCATTCGCGTGCGCCTCGAGCAGGCGGAGTTCGACAAGCTGGTCGTGTGCCTCGGCAGCCTGCAGCAGTCGCACTCGGTCACGATCGAGTCGGCGAACATCGACCGCACCGGCAAGCCCGGCTTCGTCAACGCCAGTCTGGTCCTGACGCGCCCACCCGGCGGATGAGCATGAAGAAGCCCTGGCCGCTGCTCGCTCTCGGCATCGGCACGTTCCTGATTCTTGCATTGATCACGCTGCCCGCGAGCGTGGTGCTGTCGTTCGTGCATCCCGCCAACGTCACGCTCAGCGGCGTTTCCGGCACGATCTGGAAGGGTCGAGCGCAGGCCGTGCGCAGTGGGACGACGCACGTCGGCAGCGTCGAATGGGATCTCAACACGCTTGCGCTGTTGGGCGGCAAACTCGGCGCTGACGTGAAGGTCACGCGCACCGACGGCTTTGCGCAGGGTTCGATTGCCGCGGGTGCAGGCGGCCGCCTGACACTGCGCAAGTTCAACGCGTCGCTTCCCGTCAGCGCGTTGCCGCCGAACATCGTGCGCGGCGGCTGGACCGGCACGGTCAACCTGCAGCTCACCGAGCTCGCGATCGAGAACTCGTGGCCGGTGGCGCTGAATGGCACCATCGTCGTCGCTGATCTCGTCGGGCCGGCCAATAAACCCGCGGCGCTTGGCGGCTACAAAGTCGTGTTTCCCGAAGGTGCAGCGAACAGCGACACCCTGGCAGGCGCGATCACGGACACCGGCGGACCGTTTGCCGTGAACGGCAGCGTGCAGATCAAGAAGGACCGCAGCTATCTCGTCAGTGGGCTGATCGCGACGCGGCCGGATGCGCCGAGCGACATGGCGAGGACGCTGGAGATTCTCGGAGCGCCGGATGCGCAGGGGCGCCGGCAGTTCAGCATCGAAGGGTCGATGTGAGTCAGGCTAAAGCCTGACCCACACCGCTTCCACGCGACCCGTCAAAAATCCGCGTTGAACACCACGCCGATCGTGCGGGGTCTCACGATCGCCGCGCTGCCCTGCGTCCCAGTCGTGGTCGCGCGCTGGAAGGCGTACTCGTCGAACAGATTGGTCGCGTACAACGACAGCTGGTAGCGACCCCACTTCACACCCGTGCGCAAATCAGCGGTCACGTAATCGTCCGTCGTGAAGTTCCGATTCGGCGGCGCAATCACCACTGCGCCGCTGCCAACTCCGCCATCGAACGACGTGTTGCGTGAATCCTGGTACGCGATGCCGCCGCCGACGAACGCGTCGAGCGAGCCGAGCATGAAGTCGTAGTTGCCCGACAGCGAGAACGTCCACTCCGGAATGCCCGGCAGCTGCTCGCCTTCGAGGCCGCCGATCGACGGATCGTCTTCATCGAGCTCGCTCTGTGAATAGGCCAGCGAGGCCGCGAGATTGAAATTGCTCGACGGCTGATACGTCAGCGTCGCTTCGACTCCGGTCGCGGTGACGTCGCTGTCCGCGTTGCCGCCGACGTTGACGCCCTGGAAGCTGCGGAACACCTGCAGGTCCTTCCACTTGATCAGGTACACGGCGACGTCGTAGCCGAACGCGGTATCGCTGAGGTTGCCCTTGGCGCCCAGCTCGTAGCTCCACAACGTGTCGGCTTTCACGAACGGCACCGAAAGAATTCCGCCCGTCGACGGATCGATCAGCGGCAGGTTCGCAGAAGCCGGTCGGTAACCGTTCGCCGCGCGGAAGTACAACGACATGTCGTCGGTCGGGCGATAGCGCATGTTGAACAGATACGTCTGCACGTCATCCGAAACCGTCTGCTCCGGCAGGTTCGGTCCGGCGAGGAAGCCCGTGCCGCTGAACAGGACTCCCATGTCGTTGCTGCTGAAGCGCACGCCGACGGTCGCATCGAACTTAGGCGTGAAGTAGTACGTCAGGTTGCCGAACGCCGCCTTCTCCTCGTAGTCCGAGGGGAACTGCTGCGTGACGAGATTGAAGCCGGTCGGCGAGGCGACCGCACCCTGGAAGTTCGAGCTCTCCTCCTTGGTGTAGTACAGGCCGACGAGCCATTCGAGGTGCTCGTTGTTCGCCGAGGTCAGGCGAAATTCGTGTACCCAGCGATCGGTCGAGATCTGCTGATCGAGCGGCACCGTGTTCGTTCCCGGCGGGCTGCCGGTCTGCGTGTCGACGAGCGGCCCGAAGAACCGCGTCAGATCGACAATCGCGGTCTGTGAGAACTCCTGGTAGCTGCTCGCCAGCGTCGCCGTGCCCCAACCGCCCTGGTATTCGATCGTCGCCGACGACAGCTCGAACTCGTTCTCGGTCGGCTCCTCGCCCGCCGTGACCACTTTGTATTTGCCGAACAGCGGCTCGCCAGTCGTGGTGTCGAATGGCACGGAGTTCTGGCCCGTGAACTCCGCCCGTTGGTCCTGATAGTTGAGCTTGATGCGCCACGGCTCGGACGGCCGGAACAGCAACGTGGCCTGGTAGCCGCGCAGCTGCGCGTCGTTGATGTTCTCGTCCGGCCGCTGTGCCTGGTCGAGGAAGCCGTCGTTGTCCTGATAGAAGCCGCTGACGCCGAGCGCGAGCTTGTCGTTGACCAGCGGTATGTCGAGTCCGGCCTTGTACAGCTGGTTGAAGCCGCCCTGCGAGGTATCGGACAGATCGGTCGAGAAGCGCCCGCCGAAGTCGGTCAGCGACGGATCCTTGGTGATGTAGCGCACCGAGCCGCCCATCGATGCCGCGCCGAACAGCGTGCCCTGCGGACCCTTGATCACTTCGACGCGCTCGACCTCGCCGAGCAGTGCATCGAGCGCGAAGTTCGCGCCTTCGGCAAACGCCGTGACCGAGCCGTACGGAATGTCGTCGAGATAGATGCCGACCGACGGCGTCGAGAAGATGTTGGCGACGCCGCGCATCGTGATCGAGCCCTGCCCGGGCGCGCCGCCGTCGTTGAAGTTCACGCCGGGCACGTACTTGAGCACGCCGCTCAGCGAGGTGAGTCCGCCCGCCGCGAACTGCGCCGGATCGACCACTGCGACCGACGCCGGCACGTCCTGCACTTCCTGAGCGCGACGCGTGGCCGTGACGATGACTTCCTCGACGCTGATCTGTTCCGCGGCATTGGCCGCGGCGGCGGCACCGGTCAGTGCCAGCAAACCCCAGGTGTTGAAGCGACGCATATGTTGATCTCTCCCCCCACGACGATGGGACGAGAATGGGAGCAAAGGCTCCCGCGCATCTATAAAGATTCAACCGATTTCTGGAATCCGCTCGCGCTCAACGGCGTCGATACAGCCGCCCGCCCTCGCTCTCGTAACCTGTGATACGGCCGTCGGCGCCGCGCACGAAGGTGATCAGGAAGCGGTCTTCCTGCGGTGCGCGCGTGTCGGCGGCTTCGAACGCATCGTAGCTCCAGTGCGTGAGCTCGAACGTCGCGTTCGGTTGCATTGCGAGCGTCAACTTTCCGTCCCTGCCGAGCACGATCTGCGTCTCGCCGGCCAACGGATCGGAATACTTGCCGGCGTAGTCGGCCAGCGGCAACGACGGCCGCGTCTTCTGCGGCCGTGCACGCATTGCCTCAGCGTGCTGCGTGTGTTCCTTGGCCTGCAGGTCGCCGTAGAGCTTGAAGAGATCCGCGTTCCAGTCCTTGTCGCGGCTGTGCAGGAAGCGATCGATCACGTCGTACATGAACGCGTGCCGGTAATCGACCGTGGAAGCATTGACGAACATCACCAGGCCGAGTCGCTCTTCGGGAACGATCGCCGCGATCGCGTTCGCGCCGTACAGGCTGCCTGTGTGCATCGCGAGCAGCCGGCCCTTGTAGTCCTGCAGGAACCAGCCGAGGCCGTAGGCATAGAAGTGCGGGTTCGCCTGCCGCGCCGCCGGATAGCCGATGCTGGCGAGCAGCATCTGCGGCTTCAGCACTTCGGCAATCGTGTCCGACTTCACCACGGTCTTGCCGTCCAAAGTGCCTTTGGCGAGCAGCATGCGCAGCCACTGCGCCATGTCGGCGACGCTGGATTGCACACCGGCGGCGCCGAGCGGCTCGGGCGACCAATACGGCTGCGTCTCGCGCGCGACGCCTTGCTCGATCAGATGCGCGCCGGTCACGTTCGGCCGCTTCGCCAGTTCCGGTCCGGTGAACAAGCTGTCGCTCATCCCGAGCGGCGCGAAGATGCGGCGCGTGACGAACTCCTGGAACGTCATGCCGGAGACACGCGCAACGACTTCCGCTGCGACCACGTACATGCTGTTGTTGTACGCCCAGGTCGAACGCAGGCTCGACGCCTGCTTCGCGTACTGCATGTGCTCGATGCTCGTGCGCGTGTCGAAGCCGCGCATCCACAGAATGTCCATTGTCTCGATGCCCGTGCGATGCACGAGCAGGTCGCGGATCGTCACCTCGCGCGTGACGTACGGATCGGCAACGCGAAACTCAGGAAGGTGCTTCACCACCGGATCGTCCCACTTGAGCTTGCCGTCCTCGACCAGCATGCCGAGCGCCATCGCGGTGAACGCCTTGCTCGTCGACGCCAGCGTGAACACGGTGTGCTCGTCGACAGGATCGTTACGGCCGAGATGCTTCGTGCCGAAGCCGCGCGCGTACACGACCTGATCGTCCTTGACGATCGCGACTGCGAGACCCGGCGCATGCCACTGTTGCCGCGCAGACTCGATGGCTTCGTCGAGACCGGCCAACGGCTCATCGCTCGCTGTCGCGAGCGGCGCCGTCCAGGCGAGCAGCACGAGTAGAGCTATGGAGAAAGGTCGAAGCATGAGGAAACCTCGTAACAAGCAGAGTTTTCTCGCCAAGATGCAAAGACACCAAGGAAGAAATTCCGAGTTTCAAAAATTCTGAAACTCAGATTCCGGCCTTGGCGTCTTGGCGACTTGGCGAGAGTTCTTCCGAATTTCTTGGCCCGACATCATCGCCGCTTGTCGCGGCGACGTCACGGGATTGGCATTTTTTTTCCAGAGGCCGCGAGAAAACATATAGAACAGGGGATGACGGGCTCGCATATTCCGGCCATAGTCGCGCGAAATTTTCTATTGGAAGGTCACGATGCTCCGTCTCGACCCTCGCTTGCTGGTGTCCGCGTCCCTGCTCGCTCTGTTCAGCAGTGCTGCGTTCGCCGTCGATCCGCAGGACACGCTGCTGCTGGCGCAGCCGGACATCAGCGAACGCCATATCACGTTCGTCTACGACGGCGACGTGTGGGTCGCGAACCGCGACGGCAGCGGTGCCTATCGACTGACTACGGCCGAAGGCGAGGAATCGCAGCCGAACTTCTCGCCGGACGGCACATCGATCGCGTTCAGCGCCAACTACGACGGCAACGTCGATGTGTACGTGGTGCCCATCGCCGGCGGCAGCCCGAAGCGGCTGACGTGGCACAGCGCTGACGACGTCGTGGAAGGCTTCGACCCGCAAGGTCGCGTCGTTTTCAGCTCGCAGAGCGACGTCTACTCGGTCCGCGACTTTCATCTGTTCACGATCGACCCGAAGGCAGCATTTCCCCAGCGCCTGCCGATTCCGCGGGGGATCGATGCCGACGTCTCGCCCGATGGACGCGCGATCGCCTACACCCCGACGGGGCTGCAGTCCCAATGGAAGAGCTATCGCGGCGGTACCGCCGCGCGCATCGCGATCATGAGCTTCGCGGATCACGCGGTGAAACAGCTTCCGCAACCACCCGAGCGCTGCAACGACGGCAACCCGATGTGGATAGGCGGCAAGGTGTACTTCGACTCCGACCGCCACGGCGAATTCAACCTGTACTCGTTCGACCCGGCGAGCGGCGAGGTGCGGCAGCTCACCTCGTACCAGGATTTCCCGGTGCTCAACGCCAACGTGGGCGACGGCAGGATCATCTTCGAGCAAGGCGGCCACTTGCGCGTCTTCGATCCCGCCACTTCGAACACGACGACGCTGCGTGTTGCGGTCGCCTCCGATCTGCGCGAAACGCGCGAGCGCCGCGTGAGCAATGTCGACTACGTCCGTAACGTCTCCCCTGCTCCCGACCTCGAGCAAGTGGCGCTCGAATATCGCGGCGAGATCGTCACTGTGCCTGCGAAGAAAGGCGCGCCGATCCGCAACCTCACGCAGTCGACCGGCGCGAACGACCGCTCACCGGCATGGTCGCCAAGCGGCAGCAAGATCGCGTGGTTCTCCGACGAGTCTGGCGACTACGCCTTGTACGTCACGGATCGCAACGGCAGCGGCAAGCCGCGGCGCATCGCCATCGACGGCGGCTCCGGCTTCTATCGCGATCTCAAATGGTCGCCCGACGAGAAGCGCGTGTCGTTCCTCGACAATGCGTACAGTCTCTACGTGCTGGAGCTCGAATCCGGGCGTGCGACGCGCATCGCCGAGAACGACTACTTCGGCCACACGCCCTTCATCTCGCACAACTGGTCGCCGGATTCGCAGTGGCTGGCGTACACGCAGAACAGCAACGGGCTGATTCAGGTCGTGTACGTCTACTCGCCCGCGCAGAAGAAATCGACTCGCATCACCGACGGGCTCACCGAGGTGAGCGAGCCGGTGTTCGATCGCAATGGCCGGTACTTGTATGTGATTGCATCGGATCAGGCGGGACCCGTGAAGGACTGGTTCTCGCTCGCGTCGCTCGATCTGACCTTCACGCATTCGCTGTACGCGATCGTGCTGCGCAAGGGCGATGCGTCGCCGTTGCCGCGCGAAGGCGACACTCCGGCCGATCTCCCCAGCGGCACGACCACCACGATCGACTTCGACGGCATCGCCGATCGCATCGTCCCGCTGCCGACCGGTGGCGCGACCTTGCGCAACCTCAAGGTCGGCAAGAGCGGCGAGCTGTATTACCTGTGGACGCCCGCGACGCCTGCTATCAACGCACTGAGCTCACCCGGCGAGCTGAAGCGCTTCGTAATGAAGGAACGCACGGCGAAGACGCTGATCGGCGGCGTCGATGATTACTTCGTCTCCGCTGACGGCGAGAAGGTGCTGCTGCGACAAGGCAAGAGCCTGAAGGTCGCGCCCGCCGGCGGCGAGATCAAGGCGGAAGCCGCGACCGCCGTAGCCATCGAAGACGTCTCGATCCTCATCGATCCGCGCGCGGAATGGCGGCAGATCCTGCGCGAAGCATGGCGGCTCAATCGCGATTTCTTCTACGCGCCGAACTATCACGGCGTCGACTGGAGCGCGATCTGGAAGAAATACGAGCCCTTCCTCGCTCACGCCGCGAATCGCAGCGACGTCACCCGCGTGATGGCCTGGATGGCCAGCGAGCTGCGCGTGGGTCACAGCTTCAGCACCGCGGGCGAAACGATCGACAAACCGCCGAACGTCGGCATCGGGCTGCTCGGCGCCGACTTCGAAGTCGCCGACGGCCGCTATCGATTCAAGAAGGTCTACGGCGGTCTCGACTGGCGTCCCGATCTGCGCGCGCCGCTGCGGGCGCCCGGCATTGCAGTTGCGGATGGCGAGTACCTGCTCGCCGTCGACGGCAAGCCACTCACGGCCGAACGCAACGTCTACAGCGCGTTCGAGAACACGATCGAGAAGTCGGTCGAGATCAGCGTCGGTCCGCGCGCCGACGGTCAGGGCGCACGCACCTTGAAGGTCGTGCCGATCGGCAACGAGCGCCAGCTCCGTTACGTCGACTGGGTCGAGGGCAACATCCGCAAAGTCGACGCCGCGACGGGTGGGCGCGTGGCTTACGTCCACGTGCCAGACACCTCGATCGCCGGTCATGCAGCGTTCAAGCGCTACTTCTTCCCGCAGAGTCAGAAGGAAGCGCTGATCCTCGACGACCGCAACAACGGCGGCGGTTTCGTCGCGGACTATTACATCGACATTCTGCGCAAGCAGCCCGTGGTTCGCTGGGCCACGCGCTACGGCAAAGATCTGCGCACGCCGCGCGGCGCAATCTACGGACCGAAGGTGATGATCATCAACGAAGGCGCCGGCTCCGGCGGCGACCTGCTGCCGTGGATGTTCCGCAAAGCGCAGCTCGGTCCGATCGTCGGTACGCGCACCTGGGGCGGACTGGTCGGCAACCTGGAGATTCACACGCTGATGGACGGCGGCACGATCACCGCACCGAACATCGGCGGTTGGTCGCCCGAGGACGGCTGGATCGTCGAGAACGAAGGCGTGCCGCCCGACGTCGCGGTCGAAGACTCGCCGCAAAGCATGCTGACGGGTCACGATCCGCAGCTGGAGAAAGCGATCGAGCTGGCGCTGCAGGCATTGCCGCAGCAGACTCCGCCGGCGCCGAAGCACCCGGCGTACCCCAATCGCGTGACGCCGTAGTCAGCGCCGCGTTAGCCGGGCGAGGACGCGATCCAGTCCGCTGCTGACGGTCTCGAAGACGCGTGCCTGCTCCAGCACGCCGAGGAACTGTTCGTTGATCCCGCCGCGCGTGGCGTGATCACGCGCGAGCTCGGCGAAGTCCGGCGCCTCGCCGTGGAGCTGTGCGGCCAGTCCCGCGAAAGTAGCAGCGACCTGACGTCGTGCCGCGGCCTCGCTCACTCCTTGCGCAACGAGCCACTGGCTGATTGCGTTGAGATAGGCGAAGTGTGCCGAGACTGTGGCTGTCGAGGCCGAGGTCGCCTCCAGGGCCACTTCGTTCGGAATCTCGATCGAGCTGCCGAGTCGCTCGAACAGCGCGTTCGCGGCTGCAGTGTACGGAAAGATCGGTGTGGCACCTTCGCGCGCAGCAACGGTGGGCAATGGAATGGCGCGAGCGATGCTCTGTGCCGGCGCAACGAGCTGCTGCAAGGTTTCGATCGAGATGCCGGCCATCATGCTGACTACTCCCTGAGCGCTCGAAAACTTCAGATCGCCGAGCACTGACCTCGCCTCCTGCGGACGAATACACAGGAGCACGACCGACGCCGCGTCGATTGCTTCCTGGTTGGTCTTCGCGACCCGGACATTGCGGAAGCGTGCCGCGAGATCTGCCGCGCGAGTGGCATTGCGCGGAGATAGAACGACGGCGGGAGCGTCGCGCACGCCTTCACACAATCCAGTGACGATTGCCGCGCCGATCGCGCCCACACCGATGATGCCGTAAGTCATTTGAGTGGATACCCGCTGAACGTCTTCGCATCCTTCAACACGACGTGCGTGAACACCTTCTCCACGCCGCCCTCGTCCTGCAGACGCGCGGCGAGCTCGCGCCACGCACGAATGTCCGGCACCACGATCTTGAGCAGGTAATCGAACTGCCCGCTCACCTGCACCGCCTCCACGACCTCGGGAATCTCTTTCACCATCGATTCGAAGCGCATGAACTCGGCGGGACTGTGCCGCTTCAACGAAATCTCGGCGTAGATGAACAGGGTCGGCCGTACCAGCTCGAGCGCGACGTGCGCGTGATAGCCGGAGATCACTCCCGCCGCTTCGAGTTGCCGGATGCGCGCCAGACAGGCGCTCGGCGACAGCGCGACGCGCGCCGCCAGGGTCTGATTGGTGAGCCGTCCTTCGCTCTGCAGCGCCTGCAGGATCTTCAGGTCGGTTCGATCGAGATTCTTCATGTGCAGATTTCTCTGTTGTTGCGCGAGACCACCGCAGGCTCTGCGGCGCCTTGCGCGCAGCGGCGAATTTAGTTCGGATCCGCGAGCACAACCATCGCCATTTCAACACTCTAGCCGGGCGTGGACAGGGTGGTGATTTTGCGCACACTTGCAGCCGATCACAACGATGGCCACGGAACAGCGCCGCTGATGCGCGTCTATCACTCGACAGCTTCGCTCGACCACGACCCGCAAAGCTTCTTTCGGCGCGGCAAGACCATTGCGCATCCCGAGAGCGCCGAGCGCTATCGACTGCTGCACCGGAGCGTGCTCGACGCGGACTTCGACGTCCGCGACGCGGTGGACCATGGCATTGCCCCGCTGCGCGCGGTGCACACTCCCGAGTACGTCGACTTCATAGCCAACGGCTGGAATCGGCGCGGCGAGATCGATCCTGCAGCCGTCGAGTTGCTGACGACACAGTTCGCCCGCCCGCAGATGCACCGACGCCCCGACGGCATGCTCGGGCTGCTCGGTTACTACACCGCAGACACTTCGACTCCATTGCGCGCCGGAACCTGGAGCGCCGTGTATGGCGCCGCGCAGTCCGCCGTCAGTGCCGCCGACGCTGCACTGACCGAAGGCGTGGCCTACGCGCTCTGCCGTCCGCCCGGCCATCACGCGTTTGCCGATTGTGCTGGCGGCTTCTGCTACATCAACAACACCGCAGTCGCGGCCCAACACTTGCGCGCGAAGACCGGAAAGCGGATTGCGATCCTCGACATCGACGTCCATCACGGCAACGGCACGCAGGGCATCTTCTACGAAAGCGCGGAAGTGCTCACTGTGTCGATCCACGCGGACCCGTCGAACTACTTTCCGTTTTATGCCGGCTATGCGGAAGAGATCGGCCGCGGCGCGGGGCTCGGCTTCAATCTCAACCTGCCGTTGCCGCACGGCTCGGGTGACGCGCCGTTTCTGCAAGCGCTTGGCACTGCCCTCGCCCGCGTTCGCTCGTTCGCGCCCGCGATGCTGGTGGTCGCACTCGGCCTCGATGCTTCGGAGGACGATCCCCTCGGCGTTCTCAAAGTCACGCGTGCAGGGTTTTCGCAGGCAGGGCAAGCGATCGCGCAGCTCGCGCTGCCCACAGTCATGGTTCAGGAAGGAGGCTACTTGTGTCCGGCACTGCCGCTAAATCTGATCGCATTCCTGCGTCCGTTCGCTCGCTAGAACAACGCGGCAACGTTCATTACCTGCTCCCGGCCACGGCAACGGCTGCAAAGCTGACGCCGCTCGCCGAGCCGAAACTGTCGGTTGCATTCATCCTGCTGCACGAGTTCACGCTGTTCGCGTTCTCCGGCTTCGTCGATGCGTTGCGCATCGCCGGCGACGAGCTGGACAACAGCCGCCAGCGCGAATGCCGCTGGACCGTGATCGCGCCGACGCTGCAACCGGTCCGCGCCAACTGCGGCGTCGAGATCACGCCGTGGGAGACGTTCCCCGATCCGTCGCAGTTCGATTACGTGGTGGTGATCGGCGGCCGTATGGAGCCGCAGCGGAACACCGATCCGCGGATCCTCGAGTACCTGCGCAGGGTCGCCGAGCAAGGTGTTGCGATCATCGGCGTCTGTACCGCGACTTTCGTGCTGGCGCGAGCCGGCGTGATGAAAGGCCGCCGCTGCTGCGTGCATTGGAATGCGCGGCTGGATTTCGAAGAGGAGTTTCCGGACCTCAGCGTCGAGTCCGACACGATCTTCCTCGAGGACAGCGATCGCATCACCTGCCCCGGCGGACAATCTTCGGCCGACGTCGCTCTGCATTTGATCGGCAAGCACTGCGGTGCCGCCAGCGCCCGCAAAGCCGCCGCGGGCATGGTGCTGGAAGAGATGCGTGGCAATCGCACACCGCAGCCGCACGCGGAAGCGGTCTGGTTCGGCGAGATCCGCAAACCGCTCGTGCGCCGTGCAATCACGATCATGGATCGCTTCATCAGCAAGGAGCTGTCGGTGACGGATATCGCGCGACGTCTGCAGGTCAGCAACAACACGCTCTATCGCGCGTTCGAGCAAACCGTCGGCGAATCGCCGGCGCGGTTCTTCCGCATCATGCGCCTGGCACATGGCCACTGGAGCCTGCATCACACGAGCATGTCGATCGCGCAGGTCGCGCACGTCTACAAGTTTTCGGATGCGTCGCACTTCACTCGCATGCATCGACTGCTGTACGGGCTCACGCCCGCGCAGGCGCGCGACCTTGGCGAGGAAGCGAGTCGGCAGGAGTTGCAAGCACGCTTGCCCGAAGGCGTCGTCGGCCACGTGCTCGCGGGAGGCTTGTTCATCTTTCACTAGTCGGTTGGGTTCCAGAAAGGGGCGGGATTGTTATAGATGGCGCCCGCGCGTTCCTTTCATGCTCCGGCGGCATGAACGACTCGACCGGCACTCGCCTGCTGCGCAAGCCCTTCGGCGACGTCCAGCGCGACGCGGCCGTGCAGGATCTCAGCCGCAGCCTCGGCGCATGGCACCTCGTGTTCTTCGGTGTCGGTTGCATCATCGGCTCCGGCATCTTCGTGCTGACCGGTAACGCCGCCGCCAACTTCGCCGGGCCCGCAGTGCTGCTTTCCTTCCTGATCGCCGGCCTCGCGTGCGGCTTCGCGGCGCTTTGCTATGCGGAGCTCGCATCGACCATGCCGGTCGCCGGCTCCGCTTACACGTACGCCTACGCGACGCTGGGTGAAGTCTGCGCGTGGACCTCGGGCTGGCTGATGGTCCTGGAGTTCGGCGTCGCGAGCGCCCTGGTGGCGGTGGGGTTTTCCGGCTACTTCACCAGCCTGCTGCGCGATTTCGGCCTCTTCGTGCCCACGCAACTTGCCACGCCGTTCATCGATTCGATCGCAAGCGCGCACGGGCTGGTCTTCACCGCTGGCCACGGCATCAATCTAGTCGCTGCGCTCGCAGTGCTGGCAATCGCGACATTGCTGTCGTTCGGCATCGTGCTGTCGGCGGCCGTCAACAGCGTCATGGTTGTCGTCAAGGTCACGGTGCTGGTTGCATTCGTTGCCGTCGGCATCTGGTGGATCGAGCCCCACAACTGGGTGCCGTTCGTGCCGGCTAACCAAGGCGGGTTCACGTATGGCTGGCCCGGCGTGGTGCGTGCAGCCTCGGTGATCTTCTTCGCCTACGTCGGCTTCGAAACCGTCTCGACGGCGGGACTCGAATCACGCGACCCGCGTCGCGATCTGCCGCTGGGCATCCTGGGTGCCCTGCTCATCTGCACTGTCATCTATCTGTCAGTCGCTGCGGTGCTGACGGGTCTCGTCCCCTTCCGCAACCTCGCGGTGCCCGATCCGCTCGCAGTCGCCGTGAACGGCATGCGCATGCCGTGGTTCGCGCTGATGATCAAGCTCGGCGCCGCACTCGGCCTGCTCTCGGTCACGCTGACGACGCTGTACGGCCAGACGCGCGTGTTCTATGCGATGTCGCGCGATGGTCTCCTGCCGGAAGTCTTCTCGCGAATCAGTCCGCGCTGGCGCACGCCGCGACGGGGCACGTTGATCGTCGGCAGTCTCGTCGCCCTGGCGGCGGCGTTGTTGCCGATCAGCATCCTCAGCGACATAGTCAGTCTCGGCACGGCGCTGGCTTTCAGCATCGTGGCCTTGAGCGTCATGTGGCTGCGCTCGACGCAACCCGATCTGCCCCGGCCCTTCCGTGTGCCGCTCGACGGCATCCGCATCGGCGGCGCCTGGATCGGCGTCGTGCCGGTGCTGGCGATCGTGTTTTGCATTCTCATGGTGCTGCCGCTCATCATTGACATCGTGGGCAAGGCGATGCATGGCAATGCCATTCCGGCATTCCTGCTGGGCGGCTACTGCGCGATGGGCCTGCTGGTGTACCTCGGCTATGGCCGGCGCCATTCCAAGCTCCGGGGAGCGAGAACTTGACGACTGGATTCAAACTGCGCAAACCCTACCTGCTCTTCCTCGGCGACGCGCCGGACGAAGCAGAGGCCAAGACCGCGTGCGGTCTGCGCGACTGGGCGCGTGATGCCTGCAAGGCACAGCTGCGGCTGCCGGAAGCGAAGCTCGACCTGGGACTGCCTGACATGACGCCAGACGAAGCGGCGCAAGCTGGCGTTGGCTCGTTCGTCATCGGTGTGGCCCCGGTCGGCGGGCAGATTCCCCGTGAGTGGGAACCTGTGCTCCACTCAGCGGTTGCCGCGGGACTCGATGTCGTCAGCGGCATGCATCGGCCGCTGGAAGGCGTACCTGGACTCGAGGAGGCGGCACGCAAGCGCGGAGTGGCTCTCGTCAACGTTCGGCTGCCGAGACAGAACTTCCCGGCCGGCAGCGGCCGACGTCGCAGCGGCAAACGACTGCTCACTGTTGGAACCGACTGCGCGCTCGGCAAGAAATACACCGCGCTCGCACTGACCGAAGCGATGCGTGCACGCGGCATCTCTGCTGACTTTCGTGCGACCGGTCAGACGGGAATTCTGATTTCGGGCGGCGGCATCGCGCTCGATGCAGTCACCGCCGATTTCGCGGCTGGCGCGGCGGAGGTGCTCTCGCCCGACGCAGCGTCCGATCACTGGGACGTGATCGAGGGCCAGGGCTCGCTGTTTCATCCGGCGTACGCCGGCGTGACGCTTGCGCTGGTGCACGGCTCGCAGCCCGATGTGCTGATCCTTTGCCACGATCCGACCCGGCGTCACCTGCATGGCTTTCCGGACTTCCCGACGCCCGATTTGCGAACGGCGACGACGCGTTACCTGGAAGCTGCGCGACTGACCAACCCGAACGCAGTTCTCGGTGGGATCAGCCTGAACACGTCGATGCTCGCTGCGACCGAGCGTGCACGCGTGCTCGCGGAGACGGCGGACTACGCGGGCGTTCCCTGCTTCGATCCGCTGCAGACGCCGCTCAAAGCGACGCTCGATTTCTTCCTGCGCCAATGAAACACGAGCTTTCGATCCAGACGCGCGTCTGGCCGTTGCGCGAGAAGTTCGTCATCGCGCGCGGTTCGCAAACCGCATGCGAAGTCATCGTGGCTCACCTGGCGGTCGACGGTCACGTCGGTCGTGGTGAAGCAGTCGGCGTTGACTATCACGGCGAAACGATCGACTCGATGCGCGCGCAGATCGAAAGCGTGCGCGCCGCGGTCGAGCGCGGCGTCGATCGCGGCCAGCTCCTGGACCTGCTGCCGCCTGGCGGCGCCCGCAATGCACTCGATGCGGCACTGTGGGATCTCGAAGCAAAGCGCACGGGGACTTCGGTGTGGGAGCTGGCGGGCATCGCGCGGCCGAGGCCGATCGCGACGTGCGTGACGATCGGCATCCGCTCGATCGCCGAGTACGAAGCGAAGGCACGTTCGTTGTCACGCTATCAGTGGATCAAGGTGAAAGTTTCGGACGACCGGCCGTTGGAAGCGGTTGCTGCCGTGCGTCGCGGCGCTCCGGACTCGCGTCTGGTCGTCGATGCGAATCAGGCGTTGAGCGTTGCTGCGCTCGAGCGGCTTGCGCCCGCGCTCGCGCAGCTGCGGGTGGATTTGCTGGAACAGCCGGTACGTGAGAGCGATGGCGATCAGTTGCGAGGTCTCGAATTGCCGGTGCCCGTCTGCGCCGACGAGCCTGCCAACACTGTCGACGACCTGCCGCGACTGGTCGACTGCTACGACTTCGTCAACATCAAGCTCGACAAGAGCGGCGGGCTCACGGCTGCGCTCGATTTCGCCCACGCCGCGCGCGCTGCCGGGCTGCGGCTGATGGTGGGATGCATGGTGGGAGGATCGCTGGCGATGGCACCGGGGATGGTGCTGGCACAGCTGTGCGAGGTCGCAGACCTGGATGGACCGTTGCTGCAGGCGGAGGATTGGCCGGAGGGGATCGACTATGCGGCGGATGGAGTAATGAGCCTGCCTTCGCGCAAGCTCTGGGGTTAGCGCGGAGTCGGGGTAAACCCCCACC
>DATJIP010000112.1:0-3003 GCA_035493235.1 Steroidobacteraceae bacterium | reverse complement strand
CGTCTCGACCGGTTGCAGCGAACGAAGACTCCGTTTCCCCTGGCACTCGTTTCAGCGCCAAGAGCATGGCGGCCCAGCGGAAGCGCCTCGGACTGTCTGCGGCCCAATGCGGCCTCCTCATCGGCGCGTCAGGGCAGTCGGTCTACAACTGGGATCAGGGCAAGGCAGGTCCGCGTGCCCAGCACCTGCCGGCCATCTTTGCGCTCAGAAACCTGGGTCGCCGGCAGGCAAATGAGATCCTCGAAGCGCGCAAGGCCGCATAGGCGCTCCGAGTAGCGTGCACCAGGCCCTCGAGCTCATGTTCGCTGCCTGAGTGACGGCTGTGCTCCGCAAATATTCCATCCCGCTCGGCCTAGCGGTAACTACGGGCTCCGGCCGATCGCCGTGGCACCATGAGTGCATGGTCAGCCTCCTGAAGATCGCAAGTCTTCTCGTCGAGAATGACGGATGACGCCGAAGCACTGAAGTCAGGTGTCGCGTTGGCCGGACGGCATTTCTGCGGAGCACAGCTCGTTGCGACGGGCAGAGTACGCAATGCAGATTCTCCGCGCGGTCCTTCGCTGGAACGGAGTGGTCATTCCCGGCAACCCGCTCGGCCGCGAAACCGCGGGCCGAGATCGCATCACAATCACGGCGGCGAGGGGAGATCCGGTGCCGATCCCTCCAGAGCTCCTCGGCGCGTGGTGGCGCGCTGCCGAGAGGGCACCGTCGCAAGTCGCTTCGGACTACTCTTCCAGCTACTGACCGGGTGTCGCGGCGTCGAGATCCACGGGCACAAGTTGCACAAGTACCAAAGAGCGAGGCGCAGCTTCGCGCAGGGTGGCAGGCCGGGGCTGACTTCGTGGTAGGGGCGGCCCGGAGGGAGTGATGCGGATGTCCACATTCGCCTACTGCGGGCGCTCCCGCTTCCGATCCGCCATGCTTGGAACCTGCCGTTCGCGTTGGCTCGCCGAGTAGATGCTATGCAGGACTGCCCAAGCGACCCCCGTTGGGCTAGAACGGGATTTCCAAACTTCTATAGCGAAGGAGAACGGAAATGGCGACCACCCAGACAGTCCTACATGGCAAGGATACGGCGACCGTGGGCGAGCTGTACATGAGCTTGGAGCTCGGCGACAGGTCGTGGAAGTTGACGATCAGCGACGGCCGTCGCGGTCCAAGTCGGTACAGCGTCGACGCCGGTGACACCGCTGCAGTGCTTGACTGCGTGGCCAAGGCGCGAACGCGCTGTGGTGTGAGCGCCGAGGCCCGGGTGCATAGCTGCTACGAGGCCGGCCGCGACGGCTGGTGGCTGCACCGGTGGCTGATCGCTCAAGGCATCGATAACATCGTGGTCGACTCGGCGAGCATCGAGGTCAACCGGCGCGCCAGGCGTGCGAAGACCGACCGGCTCGATGGCGACAAGCTGCTGGCGATGCTGCTGCGCCACCACGCTGGCGAGCGTGTCTGGTCGGTGCTGCACGAGCCGACGCCCGCGGACGAAGACGCGCGCCGCGCGCACCGTGAACTGGAGCGGCTGATGCACGAGCGCACGGCCCACGCCAACCGCATCGGCTCGCTGCTCGTGCTGCACAACCTGCGTCCGCGCATCGTCATCGGTGGACGCGACTGGGCAACCTGGTGGGACGCCCACGGCATGCAGGTACCTCCCGAGTTGCGCGCCGAGCTCGAGCGAGAGAGCGCGCGGCTGGCCTTGGTCAAGCAGCAGATCAAGGCGCTCGAAGCCGCACGGCGCCAATCGCTGGAAGACGGCAAGCAGCCGATGGTGGCGCAGCTGGCCAAGTTGCGTGCGATCGGTCCCAAGGGCGCCTGGGTGCTGGTCAAGGAGCTGTTCGGCTGGCGGCGCTTCGCCAACCGGCGCGAACTGGCCGGTTGTCTGGGGCTGGCGCCCACCCCTTACGACAGCGGCGCCAGCCAGGTCGAGCAAGGCATCAGCAAGGCCGGCAACAAGCGAGCGCGGGCGTTGCTGGTGGAGCTCGCATGGGGCTGGCTGCGATTGCAGCCCGCGAGCGCCTTGACTCAGTGGTTCTACCGTCGCTTCGCGGCGGCAGGCACGCGCATGCGCCGCGTAGGCATCGTCGCACTGGCGCGGCGCTTGGCCATCGCACTGTGGCGTTACCTGCAGCACGGCGAGATCCCGGCGGGAGCCGTACTCAAACCAACTGCTGCCTAAGGCCGGCTCGCTCGACCTCATATACGGCTTGGCACGCACCGCATCACCATGATCAGAGGTCGACGCGCCCGCAACGTCAGAGGGTCACCACCGAGTGGCCGTCGAAATAGATTGGGCGCGTCGGTAAATGGGGTTAGTCCAGGCGCCTTGCGCGCATTGAGCATCGGGTGCCGAATCGACCGATTCGGCACGGATAGAAGTTCGTCCGAGCGCTGGCTCGAACGCTCATCACACCCCAGCCTCCGATCCAGGTCTGAAACGCCAGCAGGCCGACATCCCGCGATAACCATCTTCGTGAGGGGTCCATGATCCCGCAATCATCTTGACAAACGAGTCCTCATAGAAGCTGACGTTCGCGTACGCCCGGGTTCGCCAGAAGCATTGGTGATCGGGCGGGCTCGTTGCCCGCCGAGCTCTCCATAGACTGGAAGACCCGTCTAGAAGGAGATGGAAGTGACCTACTACACCGGAATCGACGTGTCGCTGCGGTCTGTCTCGATCTGCGTCGTGGACGACAAGGGCAAGGTCTGCCTTGAGGCCAAAGTGGCGGCCGAGATCGATGCCATCGTCGATCGTCTGCGCCAGTTCAGCAGCGATGTGAAGTCGGTCGGCTTCGAGGCCGGCACGCTTACCCAATACCTGACCTACGGCCTGCAGGCGGCCGGCTTCGAAGTGATCTGCCTGGAGGCCCGGCAGGTCAGCGTCACGCTGGCGGCGATGCGCAACAAGACCGACCGCAACGACGCCCGCGGCCTTGCCCAGATCCTCAGGACCGGCTGGTACAGCCGGGTCCACGTCAAGAGCCTGCATAGCCACCAGGTACGCGCCCT
>DATJIP010000111.1:0-42621 GCA_035493235.1 Steroidobacteraceae bacterium | reverse complement strand
GGCGATATCGAGATGGTCGATGGCGCTGCGACGCGCGTCGACCTGGCTCTCGACGATCTCACTTTCGACGCCGGTGCGCGCACGATCGCCCTGCAGTCGTTGGCAGGCGCAGTGCATTGGCGCGCCGCTCAGCAGCAGACGAGCGAAGACTCGATACTGCGCTGGAGCGGCGGAACACTGCTTGGACTGGCGCTGGGCGCGAGCGAACTGAAATTCAACAGCAATGCTCGACAATTCAGGCTGCTGCAGGCAACGCGCATCCCGCTGCTCGATGGCGCGCTCGCGCTGGAGAGCTTGCGGGTTCGCAACGCCGGACTGCCGAGCGTCGCGTTCATGGTCGATGCCACGCTCGAGCCGATCGATGTGAAGCAGCTGTGCCGGACGTTCGGCTGGCCCGAGTTCGGCGGCCGCGTCGGCGGCACGATTTCCAAGTTGCGCATGCGGGAAGGCGTCGTGACGCTCGGCACGACGCTGAGCGCGCAAGTGTTCGATGGCAGCGTCACGTTCAGCGATTTGCTGTTGCAGCAGCCATTCGGCAAGTGGCCGCGCTTTTCTTCGAACGTCGCGTTCGAGAATCTCGACCTGGAGCTGATGACCGGCGCTTTTTCTTTCGGCCGGATCACCGGTCGCCTGTCGGGGCGCGTCGACGGATTGCGGCTGTTCAACTGGGCGCCGGTCGCGTTCGATGCACGGCTCTTCACGCCGCCGGGCGATCGCTCGAAACATCGCATCAGTCAGCGCGCGGTCGAGAACATCGGCAGCATCGGCGGCGGCGGTGCCGGCGTGACTGCGGCGCTGTCGAGCGGCTTCCTGCGTTTCTTCGACGACTTCAACTACGATCGGTTGGGCCTGTCCTGCCGGCTCGAGAACAACGTCTGCGCGATGAACGGGGTCGCGCCCGCGCCTAATGGCGGCTACTACCTGGTCAAGGGCAAGGGCCTGCCGCGCATCGACGTGATCGGCAGCTCGCGGCGTGTCGACTGGCCGCGGCTGGTGCAACAGCTGATCGCGGCGACGAAATCGGGCGGCCCGACCGTGCAGTGATAGCATTCGCCGCTGGTCCCTCGAGGAGCCCATGATGATGCTGCGCCACGCTTCGCTGAAATTGATCGCCTGCTGCCTGGCCCTGTCGGCCTGCGTAACGATCAACGTCTATTTCCCGGCTGCGGCGGCGGAGAAGGCCGCGGACAAGATCATCGAAGACGTCTGGGGCGGCGATAAATCGTCCGAGTCCGACACCAAGCGCGAGGACAACAAGCAGACGGCGGTGCGCGAGGAGGCGGGTGCGCAGCGAGTGCTGCTGGCCGCCGCCGCGTCGGTGCTGAACTTCATCGTCCCGCCGGCGCACGCGCAGGCGAATCTGAACGTCGATACGCCGGCGATCCGTCAGCTGACGCAATCGATGGAAGCGCGCCACGCGCAGCTGAAGAAGTACTACGACTCCGGCTCGATCGGTTTGACGCGCGACGGTCTTGTTCAGGTTCGCGACCAGAATCTCGTGCCGCTGCCGGAGCGCAATGCCGTCCGCAAGCTGGTCGCCGAAGAGAACGCGGACCGCACGAATCTCTATCGCGAGATCGCCTCTGCCAATGGCCACGCGGAATGGGAAGCGGACATCCGCACGACGTTCGCGGAGCGCTGGGCGAGCAAAGCGGCGACGGGATGGTGGTTCCAGGACGAGAGCGGCGCCTGGAAACAGAAATAGCCCAGGACAAAAAAAGAGCCCCGCATGTTGCGGGGCTCTTCGTTTCCAGGCCGACGATTTCTTCGAGTTGTTGGGTAGCGTGGCTAAAAAGGAAACGTTGCTCTGTCGCTCCAACCCTTCAGACCCCTGACGCCAGATTCGAAAGATCCAGCGGCGCATCCTTGACGCTTTGTTCCAGTCCCTTCCCCTTCGCGGTTGCCATCCCCGCTTCTCTGCCTCGAATCGCGGCTAGCGATTCCGATTGCATACAGATGAGCAAGTGGCGTGCCCAGCGGGCGCACGCCCAACGCGAAACAAAGGTTTAGGTCACGGTGTGGCGAGCATGCGACGCACGCGGTACGCGCAGCCGCTGCAAGGTTGTAAAACCTGTCGACGCCGCCGTCTTCGCTCACCGCCCGCTGAGCGGAAGCTCGAGGCTGACGGCCACGCCGCTGTCGTCGGGCAGGTTGGTCGCGTTGACTGTGCCGCGATGGAAGTCCGCGATCAGTCGCACGATGTACAGCCCGAGCCCGAGATGCGGCTTGCCGTTGACGCTGCTGCGGCTGGTGACGAGCGATTCGAACAGCCGGTTGTCCAGCTGCGGCGGCAGTAGCGGTCCTTCGTTACGCACGGTCAGTGTGCACGATCGCGTGCCGCGGCTGAGCGCTATCGAGATCGGTCCACCTTTCGGCGTGAAGTCGCTCGCGTTGTCCATGAGCTTGTCGAGGAGCTGCGCGATCAAGTCGGGCGAGCCTTCGACCGGGCACGACTCTTCGGGCAGCTGCGTCTCGACGCGGTGCTGAACGAACGTCTGCTGATAGGCCTGGCCCATGTTCTGGATCAGCTCGCGCAGGTCGAAGCGCACGCGCTCGGTGTGCTCGATGATCTGCTCGACGCGCGTCGCTTCGCTGAGCGCGGTGAGGATCGCGTGCATGCGGTTCGTGCCGCTGCGCGCGCGTTCGATGTAGCTCTGCGACGGCTCTGGCAGCTTTTCTTCCGAGCTCAGGTTGTCCAGCGACGAGCTGACGATCGTCAACGGCGTGCGCAGCTCGTGCGACAGCTTGGTGCCGAGCGTTTGCAGATAGTTCGTGTACTCCTGCAGCCGGCCGAGCAGGGTGTCGTAGCTGCGTGCCAGAGCGCCAAGCTCATCGCGCGCCTGGGTATCGGGAATATGCGGCTCGATCCTGCCTTCCGCGGTGAGTGCCGTGCTCGCGGCGCGACTCAAGCGACGGATGCGCAGCGACAGGCGCGCAGCAAACACGATCGTGACGACGATGACGAACAGCGTCGCGACAATCGTGAGATTCAACAGACGCGTGAGCGCGATCTCGCGCACCTGCACGAGTTGCTCGCCGGGTTGCTCGACGACCAGAGCGCCGAGGTTCTGGTCGCCGTACGGTATCGGCACAGCCGCACGCACGAGCGAAGGTTCGCCGCCGGCTTTTTCGAACCAGATCGCGCTGCGCCTGCCATCGCGCGCCGCATCGACAGGCGCGCCCCACATCCCGTACGGCAGGCCATAGGGCAGGGCATGTGCTGCATCGCTGGAGAACAGCACGCGATAGATCGATCGCGAGAAGCCCTCATCGTCGCTGCGCATTCCGGGATACTGAGTCGACGTCGTGACTGCGATCGAACCCGCGCGTGCGAGCAGCCAGCCGTGCGTGTCGATGACCGAGACGCGCACGCCATCCGGCGCGTACTGCTCCAACCTTTGTTTCAGCGCCTCTGAGCCGGTGTGAATCCACGCGAGGCCGCGCGTTTGCGCGACGATTGCATCCTTGGCATCGAGCGCCTGCACGGCGAGTTGCGTACCGAAGAGATTGAGCGGCGCGCGCAGCTCGATCGCATAGCCTTTGCCGGTCTCGCGCCACCTGCCCTCGACATAGGGCACTTCGTCCGCCGACGGTTTCCACGGCGCGCCGACTTCGCAGACGCGCACGAGCAAAGGACCGGGCGCGATGGCGCTGATCGACCACGCGCGCTCGTGACCGAACTCGTCGTGGAGTAGCACGATGACGCGATCGGCGCCGGCTGCGGGCGGTGAGTCATCGGGCGTCGGAATTTCGTAGTGCACCGATGGCGTCACGACTTCGATGTACATGTGCATCGAGCGTCCGTGCACGCCGATGCGCACCTTGGGCTCGGCGCCTTCCGCGCCGGGGCTCGCGTTGTCGAAGCCGGGAACCGCGCGCGCGGGCTGCGGCCACTCGTCGGCAAATCCATCGAGCAGCGGGCGCGTGACGAGCAACGGCGCGAACAGATCACCGCGCGCCGGATCGAACTCGCGACGCAGGTCAGGAACGCGGTAGAGAAGCTCAGGCTCGCTTGCGACGACGCGACTGAGCACCTGCGCGGTCGTCAGCAGCGCATCTTCCTGACCGCGCCGCAGAGTGGTTTCCATCTGCTGCGCGTACTGCCAGCCTGCCCACGGCAGGACCAGCGTCAGGAGACTGAGCAGGAGCAGCTTGGTGCGAAGGGACATCTATTCCTTCCACCGGTACCCCATTCCGTACATCGTCTCGATGCTGTCGAAGGACTGTTCGATCGCCTGGAACTTGCGACGGATGCGCTTCACGTGCGACGTGATCGTGTTGTCGTCGAGCACGACGTTGGCTGCGTCCATGAGCTGCTGCCGGTTCTTGACGTGGCCGGGATTCTTCGCGAGCGCGTGCACGATCCAGAACTCGGTGAGCGTCAGCCCGAGCGGCTTCTCGTGCCAGGTCGCATGCAGTCGTGCTGTATCGATGAGCAACGCGCCGCGCGTCACGATCTGATCGCGATTCGAAGGTTGAGTGAGCGCGTCGATGCGACGGAACAGCGCAGTCACGCGCGCCATGAGATGCGTGAGGCTCAGGTCCTTCGTCAGATAATCGTCGGCGCCGAGGCGCAAGCCCGAGACCGCGTCGAGCTCGCTGTCGCGCGCGGTGAGGAAGATGATCGGCAATTCGGCGGAAAGCGAGCGCAGCTCGCGACACAACTCGAAGCCGCCTTCCGGCTCGTCGCGCAGGCCGACGTCGATCACTGCGAGATCGGGCAGTCGTCCGCGAAATGCCTCGATCGCTTCCTTGCGCTCGCCGTAGGTGCGCACCGAATAGCCGTGACGCTGGAATGCTGCCGCGTAGTTGTCGCGGATCGCGGGCTCGTCTTCGACGATGGCGATGACTTTCTTCATGGGGCACCAGTCTCAAGTGAATACAGTGTAGCGCTGCTGCCTGCGCGCGGAGTGGGCGCCACGATTGATCACAATCTGCCCCAGGCCTGCCGCCCGCCATGCGCCATCGATCCGCACCGCTGGATTGCAATGGCACCCATGCGAGCACTACAGAATACGGCGGTTTCGGGCCCCGACCGCGAACAGCGGCGACGGGAGCTGGCGTGGGCGTGGCTGTCGCTGCTGACGTTGGTTCTGTGCTGGGACGCGTCCGCGCGCCTCGAGACGCGCGTCTCGCCGCCGCGCGTGCGGATCGCGCACGCGGGCGAGCGCTCAGAAAGCGTTGATACCGGTGAGAGCGCGCCCGACCGTTAGCTGATGCACGGTCTCCGTGCCCTCGTACGTGATCACGCTTTCGAGGTTCAGCGCGTGGCGGATCGGCACATACTCCACGCTGATGCCCGCGCCGCCGAGCAGATCGCGTGCATCGCGGGCGATCTCGATCGCGCTGCGAGTGTTGTGCCACTTCGCCATCGATACCTGCGTCGGCTGCATCTGTCCCGCATCCTTCAAGCGACCGAGCTGCATCGATAGCAGCTGCGACGTCGTGATCTTGCGCGCCATCTCCGCGAGTCGGATCTGCACCGCCTGCGTCGCCGCGATCGGCTTGCCGAACAGTACGCGCGACTTCGTGTAGTCGATGGCTTGCGCGAGACAAGCCTGCGCCGCGCCCGTCACGCCCCAGCTGATGCCGTAACGCGCCTGCGTGAGACATGACAGCGGGCCTTTCAGCCCCGAGACGTTCGGCAACACGTTCGCTTCCGGCACGACGACGTTGTCGAAGAACAGGCTGGAGGTCACCGAGGCGCGCAAACTCATCTTGTGCTTGATCACGTTGGTCGAGAATCCCTTGAAGCCTTTCTCGACCAGGAAACCCTTGATGCCTTCTTCGGTCTTCGCCCAGACGATCGCGAGATCGGCGATCGAGCCGTTCGTGATCCACATCTTCGCGCCGTTCAGCACCCAATCCTTGCCCTGGCGCCGCGCCACCGTCTTCATGTTCGCAGGATCGGAGCCGCCGTGCGGCTCGGTGAGTCCGAAGCAGCCGATGACTTCGCCCTTCGCCATGCGCGGCAGCCACTTCTGCTTCTGCTCCTCGCTGCCGAATGCATAGATCGGATACATGCACAGGCTCGACTGCACCGAGACGAAGCTGCGCAGGCCGGAATCGCCGCGCTCGAGCTCCTGGCAGATCAGCCCGTACGAAACGGCGTTCAGGCCGGCGCAGCCGTAGCCGTGAATCGAGCTGCCGAGCAGGCCGAGTTCCGCGACCTCCGCAATCAGCTCGCGCGGGAAGCGCTCCTCCTCGAAACACTCGCCGATGATCGGGATCACTTTGTCGTCGACGAACTTGCCGACCGAATCCTGAACGAGACGCTCCTCGTCGCTGAGCATGCTGCGAACGTTGTACAGGTCGAGCGGATCGAGCTCGGCGGCGACGGTGGATTTGGGGCTGTGCGGAATGGCAGACATAAGACTCTCCTCGACGGCCCCGAATGATAGCTCCTTGTCCGGCCTTTCGCCCCGGCGTAGCGTACGCGGCCATGAGAACAGTCGATCAATGGCTCGAAGAGTACGGCGACAGCCACCGCAATCCCGCCAACAAGCTCCTGCACTGGATCTGCGTGCCGGTCATCGTCGTCAGCATGGTCGGCCTGCTGTTCTATTTGCCGGTGCCGCAAGCGTTGCGCGCAGCGTCGCCGTTGTTGAACTGGGGCACGGTTCTGCTGGTCGGAGCCGTGGTGTACTACGTGGCGATATCGTGGTCGCTCGCGCTCGGCATGGTGCTGTTCGCGGGCGCGGTGCTCGGATGCCTCGTGTGGTTGCAGACTCTGCCGTGGCCGTTATGGATCCTCTGCCTGGGGTTGTTCGTTGTGGCCTGGATCGGCCAGTTCATCGGACACCATTACGAAGGCAAGCGGCCGTCGTTCTTCAAAGACGTGCAGTTCCTGTTGATCGGGCCGTTGTGGCTGCTGAGCTTCGTCTACCGCAAGTTGGGCATTCGTTACTAAAGAATTCGACGAAGAGGTGAGGACATGGTGAATCGATTCCTGAAAGTTGCAGTGGTCGCCGCGGCGGTGTTCGCGGTCGCGGGCTGCGAGACCGTCAACCCGTACACGCAGGAGACGCAGACGAGCAAAGCTGCGAAGGGCGCGGGCATCGGCGCAGCAGCGGGCGCAGTGGTCGGCCTGCTCACGAAAGGCGACAAACTGCAGAACGCTCTGATCGGCGCCGGCGTCGGCGCGCTCGCGGGCGGCGGCGTCGGCTACTACATGGACGTGCAGGAAAAGAAGCTGCGCGACCGTATGGCGGGAACGGGCGTGACCGTCACGCGCATGGGCGACAACATCACGCTCAACATGCCGAGCAACATCACGTTCGCGCTGAACAGCGCCGATCTCAACCAGCAGTTCTTCAACGCGCTCGATGGCGTGTCGATGGTGCTGAAGGAATACGACAAGACCGTCATCGAAGTTGCCGGTCACACCGACAGCTCGGGCAGTGATCAGTACAACCAGGCGCTCTCCGAGCGTCGCGCGCAGGCAGTCGCGGGTTATCTGGGGAGCCACGGCGTGAAGACGCAGCGCCTGATCACGATCGGCGCCGGCGAAGCTCACCCGGTCGCGTCCAACGACACGGAGCAGGGTCGCTCGCAGAATCGCCGCGTCGAGCTGACGATCGTCCCCGTCACCAAGCAGAGCTGATTCTTTCGCTGCAAAAACAAAGGGCCGGTTCTTGCGAACCGGCCCTTTTCTATTGCTCCGACTCTTAACTCTTACGCTTCCATCGGCTCCGCCACGATCCCACGCAGCTTCTTGATCGCATTCGCTTCGATCTGCCGAATGCGCTCCGCGGACACTCCATAGCGATCCGCGAGCTCGTGCAGCGTCGCCTTCTCCTCGGTCATCCAGCGGCTGCGCAAGATCGTCTGGCTACGCTCATCGAGCGTTTCCAGCGCCTGCGACAGACGCTCGGTCGTATCTTCGTCCCACTGCTCGCGCTCGACCGCGACCGACGGATCGGCCTCGGGGTGCTGCAGATAGGCCGACGGCGAATACGCGCCATCTTCCTCGTCCGCGTCCGGCGCCGGGTCGAACGACAGGTCGCGCGAGCTCAGCCGCTGTTCCATGTCGGTGACTTCCGCGGTCGTCACGCCGAGGTCTTCGGCGATCGCACGCGTCTCGCTCTCGTTCAACCAGCCGAGGTTCTTCTTGAACCGGCGCAGGTTGAAGAACAGCTTGCGCTGCGCCTTGGTGGTGGCGATCTTCACCAGCCGCCAGTTGCGCAACACGTACTCGTGGATCTCGGCGCGGATCCAATGCACGGCAAACGAAACCAGGCGCACGCCGACGCCCGGGTCGAAGCGCTTCACGGCCTTCATCAAGCCGATGTTGCCTTCCTGAATCAGATCACCCATCGGCAGGCCGTAGCCGCCGTAACCGCGAGCGATGTGTACGACGAAACGCAGGTGCGACAGCACCAGCTGACGTGCGGCATCGAGGTCGCCGCCTTCCTGAAGCTGGCGCGCGAGCGCAAGCTCCTCTTCACGCGTCAGCACGGCAATGCGCGACACGCGTTCAACGTAGGCTTCGAGACTCCCGACCGGACCGGCCAGAACGAGGTCGGTGGGGGAACGGACCAACGCAGTGCTCATTTCGAAAGTAGCTCTCCTCAGGGGTGGGCTGGAGTTTAGCAATCGAGCCATTGGAGTGCTAACCGGGGCGGAAAGTTCCCCGCCGGCCGGGTGCTCAGGAGCCGCTCGCGGCGCACGTAACCCGTTGATCGATCTTCAGGTTGGCTCGATCTTACGAAGATGCCGCGTTGCGGCAATATAGGACCCGAGCCAGCCGAGCGCGATGCCGCTGGCCAGCAGGATCCCCGAAGCCTCAGGGTCGAGGGCGCCGAGCTGAAAGCTGCTTCCGTATAGACCAGCCAGCCTGCCGATCGGTTCGCGGAGGACGGCGACGGCCACGAGCGTGATCACCCAGGCGGTCAGCGCACCCCCCAGGCCGTACCAGAAGCCGTTGTAGAGGAACGGCCGACGGACGAACGCGTCGCTCCCGCCGACCAGCTTGGTGACCTCGATTTCGTCGCGGCGGTTCTGGATGTCGAGCCGGATGGTGTTGCCGACGATCACCATCACGCCGAGCCCGAGCACCGCGGCCGCGAGGATCAGCCCGCGCTGAAACGCTTCCAGGATCGCGTTCAGTCGATTCACCCAGGCCGTGTCGAGTTGCACGACTTCGACCGATGGCAGGGCGCGGACGTCGGCGGCGAGGCTCTGCAGGTTCGCCGTGTTCGTGTAATTGGCTGCGGGGCGGACCACGATCGTGTGCGGCAACGGATTCTCGTTCAGCGCATCGATGGCATCGCCGAAGCCGGAGTCCCGGCGGAATTCCTTGAGCGCTTCGTCTGCGAGGATCAGCTGAGCTTCTTCCACATCTCGCCGCTGACGAATTCGCTCAGCCGTGCGCTTGGCTTCCTCCGCCGACGTCGGCCGCTTGAGGAAGACCGTGAGATCGACAGCGCGGTTCCAGTTGCCCGTCGCGAGTTCTGCGTTCGTGACCAAC
Organism: Steroidobacteraceae bacterium; assembly: GCA_035493235.1. Taxonomy (GTDB): domain Bacteria; phylum Pseudomonadota; class Gammaproteobacteria; order Steroidobacterales; family Steroidobacteraceae; genus Steroidobacter. The sequence goes on along the minus strand of DATJIP010000111.1, from coordinate 33,152 downwards.
AGGTGCAGGCACGCCGGGAGCGCGAGCGCGATGCCGATCACGAGGATGGTCAGCGTCGTCGCCAGCTTGTGCTGAGCCAACCGGCCGAGCGAGCCGATCGACGTCTGCAGATGCCGCACGAACCACGCGGTCACGGCTTCCCTCCATGATCCGCGCCGACGAGCTTGTGCGGGTCCAGCAGTCTTTCTCCGACCGTGGCGGCGGCTGACTCGATGATCCGGCCGCCTTCGAGGCGCACGCGGCGTACCGCGAAATGCTCGAGCAGGTAGATGTCGTGACTCGCGATCAGCACCGTCACGCCGACTTCGTTGAAGCGTCGAAAGATCTTCATGATTTCCAGCGACAGGTCCGGGTCGAGGTTGCCGGTCGGCTCGTCGGCGATGAGGATCGGCGGTTTGCTCACCACCGCGCGGGCGATGCCGACGCGTTGCTGCTCGCCGGTCGAAAGCTCCAGCGGCGCGCTCTGCTCGCGCCCGAGCAGTCCCACCTGATCGAGCGCCGCGCGCACGCGCTTGCCGATTTCCTTGGTGCCGACGCCGGCGATGATGAGCGGCAGCGCGACGTTGTCGAAGATCGTGCGGTCGTACAGCAGCTTGTGATCCTGGAACACCATGCCGATGTTCCGCCGATACGCCGGGACCTTGCCGCGGCCGATGGTCGCGACGTTCTGACCGTTGACGATCAGCTGGCCGCGGCTCGGACGCTCGATCAGCGCGATGAGCTTCAGCAGGCTCGACTTGCCGGCACCGGAGTGCCCGGTGACGAACACGATCTCGCCCGCGGCAATCTCCAGCGACAGGTCGCTGAGTGCCTCGCGGCCGTTCGGATAGCGTTTGAAGACGTGATCGAAGCGAATCATTCTTCGCGTTTCAGCAGCGCGTCGACAAAGCTCTCGGGCTCGAATTCGGCGAAATCCTCGGCGCTCTCGCCGATGCCGATGTAGCGGATCGGCAACTGCAGCGTGCTCGCGATTGCGAAAACGATGCCGCCCTTCGCGGTGCCGTCGAGCTTGGTCAGCACGACGCCCGTAACGCCGAGCGCGTCGTTGAACAGGCGCGCCTGCTGAAGCGCATTCTGTCCCTGGCTCGCATCGAGCACCAGCAATACTTCGTGAGGTGCGCGTTCGTCGACGCGAGCCATCACGCGCTTCACCTTTTTCAATTCGTCCATCAGGTTCGACTGCGTGTGCAGGCGGCCTGCGGTGTCGGCGAGGAGAACGTCGATGCGTCGTGCCCGCGCGGCCTGAAGTGCATCGAACGCAACGGCAGCCGGATCGGCCCCGGTCGCCTGCGCGATCACGGTCACGTCGTTGCGCTCGCCCCAGATTTGCAGCTGTTCGACCGCGGCAGCACGAAACGTATCGCCTGCCGCGAGCATGACTTTAAGTCCCTGCTGTTTCAGCAGTCGTGCGAGCTTGCCGATCGTCGTGGTCTTGCCGGCGCCGTTGACGCCGACGACGAGAATCGCAAAGGGCGCAGCAGCGCGGTCGATTACCAGCGGCTGCTGAGTCGGCGTCAGGATGTCGAGCAGCGAACTGCGCAACGCGCCGAGCAGCGCGTTCAGATCGGCGAGCTCCTTGCGCTGAACCTTGCGGCGCAGTTCGTCGAGAATACGATTGGTCGTCTCGACGCCGACGTCTGCAGTGATCAGCCGCGTCTCGAGCTCGTCGAGCACCGTGTCGTCGATGCGGCCTGCCGGCAACAGGTTCGCGAGGTCGTAGGTCAACCATGAATTGCCGCGATTGAGCTTCTCGCGCAGGCGCTTGAACAAGCTCGGCTGTGCCGCCTGCCCACTCTTTTCTGGCTGGTCTTCCGACTTCGATTTGAACCCGAACATCGCTTCGGCGGGTCACACTGGCTCGCAAAGGAGCCGGGATTCTATCAGCTATGATTCGCGCACGATGCCGCGCTCAGCCAACCAACTACGCATCATCGGCGGCCGCTGGCGTGGCTCGCGCATCGTGTTCCCGGCGCTCGCGGCCATCCGGCCTTCGCCCGACCGTGTACGCGAAACGCTGTTCAACTGGCTGCAACAACCGATCGTCGGAGCGCGTTGTCTGGATCTGTTCGCGGGCAGCGGAGCGCTCGGCCTCGAGGCGCTGTCGCGCGGAGCCGCCCACGTGACCTTCGTCGACCGCGAGCCGCAAGTGGGGCGGCATCTCACGCAAACGTTGCAAAGGCTCGGCGGCCACGATGCGAGCGTGACGATCGACGATGCGCAGCGCTTCCTGCAGCGCCCGGCGCAATCCTTCGACATCGTCTTTCTCGACCCGCCGTTCGATTCCACGGTGCTGGAGCAGGTCGCGAGCCGGCTGCAGCAGGGGTGGCTGGCGCCCGGCGCTTATATCTACGTGGAATGTCCTGCTGAGCGTTCGCTCGCAACTTTGCCGGCGCAGTGGGCCGTACACCGCACCAAGCATGCCGGTCAGGTCGGCTATCATCTGCTGCGAGCCAGCGACCCAGCCAATGAGGTTCCGCCATGACCGGCGCTCTGTATCCGGGCACGTTCGACCCGATCACCAATGGCCATCACGACCTGGTCCGTCGCGCCGTCGACATCTTCGGGCGCGTGCTGGTCGCCATCGCAGCGAATCCCGGCAAGGCGCCGCTGTTCACGGTCGACGAGCGCGTCGAGCTCGCACGTGAAGTGCTGCGCGACATTCCCAACGTCGAAGTCACCGGCTACACCGGCTTGACCGTCGACTTCGCGCGTCAGCATGGGCTGAGCGTGGTCGTGCGCGGTCTGCGTGCGGTGTCCGACTTCGAGTTCGAATTCCAGCTCGCGACGATGAGCCGGCATCTGTCGAATCAGGTCGACTACGTGTTCTTGACGCCGGCCGAGCGCTTCAACTTCATCTCCTCCTCCCTGGTGCGCGAGATCGCGAGCTTCGGCGGCAACGTCAGCCAGTTCGTGCATCCCGCCGTCGAGACCGCCCTGCAACGCGCCTGGGCGCGACGCAAAGCCTAATTTCCCCGAAGGTCGAAATTCGTCCCATGAAGATTGCACTGCTTCGTTCGCGCATCGTTGTCCTGTTCGTCGTCGCGCTGTTCGCGCCGCTGTTCGCGTCGGCGAACGCGCCCGGGAAACCGCCCAAGGCGGCAATCGCGAGTCAGCATGAGTTGGCCTCGCAGGCTGGCATGGAGATCCTGAAGCAGGGCGGCAATGCGTTCGACGCAGCGGTCGCTGTGAGCTCGACGCTCGCAGTCGTCGAGCCGAGCAGCTCAGGACTCGGCGGCGGTGGATTCTGGTTGCTTCATCGCGCGTCCGACGGCTTCGAGACGATGGTCGACGCGCGCGAAGTCGCGCCGAAGGCCGCCACGCGCGACATGTTTCTCGACGACAAAGGCAACGTCGTACCTGGCCGCTCGACCTCGACTGCTCTCGCGGCGGCCATTCCGGGCGAAGCTGCGGGCTGGGCGTATCTCGCGACCAAGTACGGCAAGCTGCCGCTGAAGACGAGCATGCAGCCCGCGATCCGCATCGCACGCGAAGGCTTCGCGCTCAATACGCGACTGCGCGGCGGCATCGAAGCCAAGAAGAATCTGTTTCAGGCGGGCGCGGCAGCAAAGATCTTTCTGGTGAAGGGCGAAGTGCCGGCGGTCGGCACGATCATCAAGCAGCCGGAGCTGGCGCAGGTCCTGACGGCGGTTGCAGAGCAGGGGCCGGACGGATTCTACAAAGGCCCAGTCGCGAAGCGCATGGTCGCAGGCGTGCGCAAGCTTGGCGGCATCTGGTCGCTGGAGGATTTCGCGGACTATCGCGTCGCCGAGCGCAAACCGCTGTACGGCGAGTATCGCGGCGCGCGCATCGTCGCCGCCCCGCCGCCGTCTTCGGGCGGCACCACGATCATCGACGCGCTCAACATTCTCTCGGCCTTCGATCTGCATGCGGTCGACAGCGCCACGCGCAAACATCTCATCGTCGAAGCCATGCGGCGCGCGCATCGCGATCGCGCGGAATATCTCGGCGATCCGGATTTCGTGCAGGTCCCCACCGACCGGCTCATCCATCCGTTCTACGCCGCCGGCCAGCGCACCACGATCCGCATGGATCAGGCCACGCCGAGCGCGATGTTGCCGAGCAGTGCCGCACCGACTTCCGGCACGGATACCTCGCACTTCTCGATCATCGACACCGACGGCAATCGCGTCGCCGGCACGCAGTCGATCAACTTGTTCTTCGGCTCCGGCCTCATGGTGCCGGGCACGGGCATCATGTTGAACAACGAGATGGATGACTTCGCGGCGAAGGCAGGTGCGCCGAATGGCTTCCGCCTGGTCGGCGCGGATGCGAACGCGATTGCACCCGGCAAGCGGCCGCTGTCGAGCATGACGCCGACGTTTGTCGAGAAGCCGGATGGCTTGATGATCGTCGGCTCCCCGGGCGGCAGCGTGATCATGACGGTCGTGCTGCTCTCGACGCTCGACTGGATGGACGGCGTCGCGCCCGAGGAGTTCGTCAAGAAGCCGCGCTTTCACCACCAGTACATGCCCGACACGATCACGTTCGAGCCCGGCGCACTGAGTGACGAAGAAAAGCAGACGCTGCAGAAGTACGGCCACAACTTGCGCGAGTCGCGCATGCCCGGCAATGCGCAGATCGTGACGTGGGACTACAAGAGCGGCGAAGTGAAGGCCGTGTCAGATCCGCGCGGCGTGGGCGTGGGCGTCGTCTATTAACGCTGACACTTCGGACAGAAGTACGTCGATCGCTGCCCCTGCACGAAATGCTTGATCGGCGTCTTGCACACGCGGCAGGGGTCGCGCGTGCGCTCGTACACGTACAGCTTCTGCCGAAAATATCCCGGTGCACCTTCCGCATTCACATAGTCGCGCAGCGTCGTGCCGCCCGCGCGGATCGCTGAGCGCAACACAGCCTTGATCGATTTCACGAGCGCATCGAATTCCGCTCGCTTGATCCGCTTCGCCGAGCGACGCGGATTGATCCCCGCGCGAAACAGCGCTTCGCTCGCGTAGATGTTGCCGACACCCACGACGATCTGACCGTTCATGATCAGCTGCTTGATCGCGACGCTGCGTCCCGCCGCCGCGCGCGCCAGGTACGCGCCATTGAATTCCTTCGACAGCGGCTCGGGCGCGAGCGATCTGAGTAACGGATGCTGTAGCGGATCCTCTGTAGTCCACAGCAAGCTGCCGAACCGTCGCGGATCGTTGAAGCGCACGCACAAGCCGGAGTCGAGCACGATGTCGACGTGATCGTGCAGCGCGGGCGCGATCGAGCACGGCATCAAGCGCAGGCTGCCCGACATTCCAAGGTGCAGGATCATCGTGCCGCGCTCGAGATCGAACAGCAGGTACTTCGCGCGGCGTCGTAGCTCGCGCAGCCGTTGACCCGCTGCTTCTTCCGGCAGCTCGCGCGGCACGCGCCATCGCAGCCGCGGCTCGCGAACCAGGATCGAGCGGATCACCTGGCCGCGCACCGCGGGCTCGATGCCGCGGCGCGTCGTTTCGACTTCAGGAAGCTCGGGCATGCGGATCCTTAGTTCGGGCCGCGAGTTGAACATGGTGAGATCGCCATCACAGTATCCACCACTGTCCCGGCCGCAGGTCACATCCAGCGAGCGGAGCAGGGATTGGCTCATTTGAGGTCAGGGGGGTGCTCCGCTATAGTCCCGCGACCTCGATTTTCCTTAATACGAAAACGTGCGCGTCGGGGCGCCGTAGGTACCTACAGTGAACGTCGACTTTCTCTATGGTTTTCTGAATCTTAGCTTTTGGTCGTACGTCATCGTGACGTTCCTGATGGTGCAGTTCACCTTCATGGGAGTCACCCTCTACCTGCATCGCGACGCCACCCACCGCAGCCTCGATCTGCACCCGGTGCTCCGCCACGTTTTCCGCTTCTGGCTGTGGATGAGCTCGGGCATCGTCACCAAGGAATGGGTCGCAGTTCATCGCAAGCACCACGCTCGCTGCGAGACGCAGGACGATCCGCATAGCCCCGTCATCTTCGGCCTCAAGAGAGTGCTGCTCGAAGGCGCCGAGCTGTACCAGGCGCAGGCGCGTAATCCGGAAACGACTGAGAAGTTCGGCCGTGGCACACCCGACGACTGGATGGAGCGCAACGTTTACTCGCGCTACCGCAACTACGGCATCGTCGCGCTGATTGTCGTCGACCTGCTGCTGTTCGGCCTGCCGGGCATCATCGTGTTGGCGGTGCAGCTGATGGCGAATCCGGTCATGGCGGCCGGCGTGATCAACGGCATCGGTCACTACTACGGTTATCGCAACTTCGAGTGCCCGGACGCTGCGCGCAACATCGTGCCGTGGGGCTTGCTGGTCGCAGGCGAAGAGCTGCACAACAATCACCATGCGTTCCCGAGCTCGGCGAAGTTCTCGATTTACCGCTGGGAATTCGACATCGGCTGGATGTACATCCGTGTGTTCCAGTTCTTCGGCCTCGCGAAGGTCATTCGTGTTGCGCCGGAGCCGGCTCACGTCGAGCCACGCAACCACATCGATCTGGAAACTGTGCGAGCCGTGATCGTCAATCGCATGCACGTGCTGCGTGCTTACACGCGTCACGTGACGCTGCCGGTGTTCCGCGATCAGTTGCGCATGGCTGGCGGCACGCTCAGCCGTCGCGTGCGGAAATTGCTGGTGCGCGAGCCCGTGTTGCTCGACAACACGGCGCAATCGCGGCTGCGCGAAGTGCTCGCTTCGAACCAGGCGCTGCAGACAGTGCACGAATTCCGCGAGCGTCTGCGTCAGATGTGGAGCGGCGCGAACATGAGCAACGAGAAACTGGTACAGCACCTCAAGGACTGGATTGCCCAGGCCGAAGAGAGCCGCATCAAGGTGCTGCAGGATTTCGCCGCGACGCTGCGCGGCTACGCGATGCAACCTGCATAACGAAGGACAGCAGCCGAAAATGAAAAGCCCGCCGAAAGGCGGGCTTTTTTATTTGCGTCAGGCTGCAGCCTGACCCACAAAATTCCTTACTTGATCTTCGTCTCTTTGTAGACGACGTGCTTGCGGGCCTTCGGGTCAAACTTCTTCACTTCCATCTTGTCCGGATGGAGCCGCTTATTCTTGGTGGTGGTGTAGAAGTGGCCGGTGTTGGCCGACGACAGCAGCTTGATCTTTTCACGCATATCGAATTCTCCCGCTAATCTCCTCGACCGCTCAGAGCTCGACGCCCTGGGCGCGCAGCTCCGCGACCACCTTCTCGATGCCCTTCTTCTCGATCGTGCGCAGGCCGCGCGTGGAGACGCGCAGGCTCACGAAACGACGCTCGCTCTCCAGCCAGAAGCGCTGCACGTGCAGGTTGGGCAGGAAACGCCGGCGACGCCGATTGTTGGCGTGAGACACCGTATTGCCGGTCATCGGCCGCTTGCCGGTGATCTGACAGACTCTGGACATGGCTGGGATCCCTAAAAAGAGTCGCGCTTTATACCAGCCAATGGCTTGAGAGGGAAGGGGATTTACAGCAACCCCCGCTCGGCGAAGGACTCGCACACCCCATCCCCGATCACCAGGTGGTCCAGCAGCCGCACTTCGATCAGCGCCAGGGCCTCCTTCAGCCGCTGGGTGACCATCTGGTCGGCCACGCTGGGCTCGGCCACGCCGGAAGGGTGGTTGTGGGCCAGGATGACGGCTGCCGCGTTGCGCGCCAGGGCCTGTTTGACCACCTCGCGGGCGTGGACGTTGGCCGTATCCAGGGTGCCCCGGAACAGCTCGTCGAAAGCGATCACCCGCATCCGGTTGTCCAGCCAGAGGCAGCAAAAGACCTCGTAGGAGAGGTCCCGCAGGCGCATCTGCAGGAAATCCCGGGTCGCCCGGTCGCCGTTGAGCTGCGGGCCTGAACGCAACGGCTCCAGGTAATGCCGGCGCGCCAGCTCCAGTGAAGCTTGTAGCACCACGTACCGCGCCGGCCCCAGACCTCGCGTGGCGCACAGCCGCTGCGCCTCCGCCGTCAGCAAACCTCGCAGAGAGCCGAATTCGATCAGGAGCTGGCGAGCGACATCGAGGGCGCTGTGCCCACGCACGCCCGTGCGCAGGAGAATCGCGAGCAGTTCGGCCTCGGTGAGGATGCTCGGGCCGCGCTCGAGCAGCTTTTCCCGCGGCCGCTCGCGCTGCGGCCATTGGCGTATCGACATCCGCTGTCCTCGGGGTGGCCAGGCGCGGATTGTGCCGGCGAATCGCCCCATGCCGGCGCGGAATACCTCGATACAGTGCCTCGTTTGATGCGCTCGAAGGCCGCCCCCATAATCCGGCCCATGAGTCCGCAGCCCCGCAAGATCCTGCTCGGCGTCACCGGCGGCATCGCCGCCTACAAGAGCCCGGACCTCGTGCGTCGTCTCATGGAGCACGGCGCCGAAGTGCAGGTCGTGATGTCGCGCGGCGCGCAGCAGTTCGTGACCGCGCTGACGTTCCAGGCCGTCTCCGGTCGCACGGTGCGTACGGATTTGTTCGACGCGGCTGCGGAAGCTGCGATGGGACACATCGAGCTCGCGCGCTGGGCTGACGAAATCATCGTCGCGCCGGCGACAGCAGAGTTCATTGCCCGCCTCGCGCATGGTTTCGCGGACGATCTGCTCGCGACGATCTGTCTCGCCACGACTGCGCGCATCACGCTCGCGCCTGCGATGAATCGTCAGATGTGGGCGAATGCCGCCACTCAAGCGAACGTGCAGATTCTGAAAGACCGCGGCGTGCGCATGCTCGGCCCTGCCAGCGGCGAACAGGCGTGCGGCGAAGTCGGCGTCGGCCGGATGCTCGAGCCTGCGCAGATTGCCGATGAAGTTTTCACGACTCGCGGTGGCGCGGGTCCGCTGCACGGTCTGAAGGTGGTCGTGACTGCCGGACCCACGCGCGAAGCGATCGACCCGGTCCGCTTCATCAGCAATCGCAGCTCCGGAAAAATGGGCTATGCAGTCGCGCAGGCAGCGCGTGAAGCCGGTGCCGAAGTAGTGCTGGTGAGCGGGCCCGTGCAGATTCCGACGCCGCGCGGCGTCGAGCGCGTCGAAGTCGAAAGCGCGGAGCAGATGCTCGACGAAGTCCGACGCAATCTCGTCGGCACGCACATTTTCATTTCGGCCGCGGCGGTTTCCGACTACCGCGCGCATCAAGTCGCGGGCGAGAAGATCAAGAAGACCAGCGACACGATGGAACTGTCGCTGGCGCGAGCCCCGGATGTGCTCGCAACGATCTCGCGTTCCGAGTCGCCGCCGTTCCTGGTCGGCTTCGCCGCGGAAACCGAGCACGTCGAGCGCAACGCGCTCGCGAAGCTGACGGGCAAGAATCTCGACATGATCGCGGCCAACAAAGTCGGCGCGGGACTTGCTTTCGACAAAGACGAGAACGCGCTGACCGTGTACTGGCCCAACGGCGGCAAGCGCGAGCTCGCGTTCACGAGCAAGCTGGCGCTGGCACGGCAGCTCGTCGAAGTCATCGCCGAGCGCTACCAGGCCAGCAACAAGACACGTTCCTTCACGACGAAATCCAAGAGCCCAGCCCATGCCAGCTGATGGAGCGCACGCCGCCGGCGCGCGTCGCCGGCTCGAGGTGCGCATCCTCGACCCGCGCATTGGCCGCGAATATCCGCTGCCGCAGTACGCAACTCAGGGTTCCGCAGGCGTCGACCTGCGCGCCTGCATCGACGCGCCGCTCGAGCTGAAGCCCGGCGACACGCAGCTCATTCCCTCGGGCATCGCGATCCACCTGGAAGACGCTGGCTATGCGGCAATCGTGCTGCCGCGTTCGGGTCTCGGGCACAAGCACGGCATCGTGCTCGGCAACCTGGTGGGGCTGATCGATTCGGACTACCAGGGCCAGGTGTTCGTCTCGTGCTGGAACCGCGGCCAGACGACGTTCACGATCCAGCCGGGCGAGCGCATCGCGCAGCTCGTGGTCGTACCGGTAGTTCAAGTGGAGTTCGAAGTGGTCGAGGAGTTCGCGCAATCCCAGCGCGGTGCCGGCGGCTTCGGCAGCTCCGGCCGCGGCTGACTACTTGATCCCTTTCAGTTCCTTGAAGCGCTTGATGTCCGCCGCGAACGACTCGCGCAGTTGCGCCTGCTCCTTGGTGTTCGAGTCCAGCGACTGCTGATAGACCCGCAGACCGTTCACCGTGTTGACGATCTCCGCCGCGAGATTTTCCGGCAACGGCGGCGCATTCGGGCTGTCGCTGTAGGGTCGGAACCGCGAGACCTGCGACTCCAGGCGTGTCTGGCGCTCCTTCAGGCTGGAAATGTTCTGCTCGGTGACGCGGTTCTGTGCGACGAGCATCTCGAGGCGCTGATCGCGCAGGCGCTCGATGTCCTCGACCGTCAGGTAGGTTTCGATCAGGGTATGGTCGCGCAACTCGCGCTGCTCGCGTTCCTTGCGCGCCTTCGCTTCCACAGTCTCGCGCTCCAGGCGCGCTGCCCGCGACTTCTCGCCCTCGATGATTCGCAGCACGATGCCGCGGTCGTTGAGCACTTCCGTGTCGAGCCCCGCGCACTCCGGCGGCACGCTGTCGCCATAGCGGGTCTGACCGTTACGATCCTTGCAGCGAAAGAATGCTTCGCGCGAACGGGCTTGGTCGGCGGCTGTGGCCGTACAAACCATTCCGCCCAGGACGATCGTTGTCGCGAAGCTGCGAATCCAGCGCATTATTGGCTCGAGCCGCTGTAACCGCGGCTATTGTGCAGAAGCATCCCGGCCGGTCAAATTTTTAATCCCTTTGCCCAGACGGCGCCATCAGGCGACGCCGTACTGCCCGCGGTAAGCCCGCGTGGCCGCCAGCTGGCTCGCGTTGCCGGAGCGCTCCAGGTACTCGATCAGGTCGGCGAGCTTGAGAATGCTGGTCACGGGCAGATGCAGCGTCTGCTCGACTTCCTGAACTGCAGACAGTTGCCCGCTGCCGCGCTCCTGCCGATCGAGCGCCAGCACCACGCCGACCGGCTGAGCTCCGGCGGCAGTGATGATATCGATGGCTTCGCGGATCGCAGTGCCGGCAGTGATCACGTCGTCAATGATGAGCACGCGCCCGCGCAGCGGCGTGCCGACGATCGTGCCGCCTTCGCCGTGATCCTTCGCCTCCTTGCGATTGAACGCCCACGGCGCATCGCGACCGTGACGATCCGCCAGTGCGATGGATGCTGCAGCTACCAGCGGAATGCCTTTGTAGGCCGGCCCGAACAACACGTCGAAGGGCCACGCGGTCTTCTGGATCGCGTCGGCGTAGTGGCGCCCGAGCTCGGCGAGACCGCCGCCGGTGTTGAACGAGCCGGCGTTGAAGAAGTACGGGCTGAGGCGGCCGGACTTCAGCTTGAACTCGCCGAAGCGCAGCACACCCAGTCGCAGACACAGATCGATGAAGGAAGCGGACATGAAAGGATTCTAACCATTCCTCTCTATAATGGCGGCATGCGCATCATCACTCTCAACGCCAACGGCATTCGCTCGGCGGGCAGCAAGGGCGTGTTCGGCTGGATCGCGAAGCAGGAGCCGGACGTCGTGTGCGTGCAGGAGACCAAGGCGCAGGAAGATCAGCTGGGCGATGCGCTGTATCGGCCCAAGGGCTATCACTGCTATTACTTCGACGCGCTGAAGAAGGGCTACAGCGGCGTCGCGATCTATGCGAAGCGCAAGCCCGACAACGTGACGATCGGTTACGGCTCGAAAGAGTTCGATGCCGAGGGGCGCTATCTCGAAGCGCAGTTCGGCAAGCTCTCGGTCGTCTCGGTCTACCTGCCGTCGGGCTCGTCGGGCGAGGACCGACAGCTGGCGAAGTTTCGTTTCCTCGGCGAGTTCATGCCGCACCTGCGCGCGCTCAAGCGCAAGCGCCGCGATTTTATCCTGTGCGGCGACTGGAACATCGCGCACAAGGAGATCGATCTGCGCAACTGGCGTTCGAACCGCAAGAACTCCGGCTTCCTGCCCGAAGAGCGCGCCTGGCTCGACGCGCTGTTCGGCGACGAGAACTACGTCGACGGCTTTCGCGAGATCAACGAGCAGCCCGACCAGTACACCTGGTGGTCGAACCGCGGCCAGGCCTGGGCGAACAACGTCGGTTGGCGCATCGACTACCAGATCCTCAGCCCGGGCCTGCGCGGCAGCGTGCTGGGCGCGAGTATTTATAAGAAGCGGCGTTTCTCCGATCACGCGCCGCTCGTGATGGACTACGACCTTTGAGCACTGCTGAGCAACCGACTGCGGCCGGCGGTAAGGGGCGCGGCTGGCTGCAGGCCGTTCTCGTCTATCGGCAGCCGCGAATGCTGTCGATGCTGCTGCTCGGCTTCTCGGCCGGTCTGCCGTTTTTTCTCGTGTTCCAGACGTTGTCGGCGTGGTTGCGCCAGGATGGCATTCAGCGCGCGACGATCGGCATGCTCGCGTGGGTCGGTATCGTCTACTCGATCAAGTTCCTGTGGGCACCCGTCGTCGATCGCACCAAGCTGCCGCTGCTGTATCGCTGGTTCGGGCGGCGACGTAGCTGGATGCTGCTGGCGCAGGCCGGCATCGCGATCGGCTTGCTCAATCTCTCTTTCAGCGATCCGTCGGCCGACGTTCTGCGCGTCGCCATGTGGGCCTTGTTCGTTGCGTTCTGCGCGGCGACGCAGGACATCGCAATCGATGCATGGCGCATCGAGTCCGCGCCGCCCGAGATGCAAGGCGCGATGGCTGCTGCCTATCAGTTGGGTTATCGCGGCGCGCTGATCGCCGGCAGCGCCGGCGCGATGACCGTCGCGGCCGGGTTCGGCTGGCAGGCGAGCTACACCACGATGGCTGCACTGGTGGCAGTCGGCGCAATAACGACGTTAGCAAGTCGCGAGCCGGAGGCGGGTGCGTCGCGCGATACCGTGCAACGCGAGGAGCGCGTCATCGCCTGGCTGGATCAGCGCACTCACTGGCCGCACTGGATGCGCAACGCCGGCGCCTGGTTCATCGGTGCGGTGATTTGCCCGCTGATCGATTTCTTCGGTCGCTTCGGCTGGCGCACCGCCGTGTTCATCCTGCTGTTCATGAGCACCTACCGGCTGACCGAGTTCGCGATGGGCTCGATGGCGAATACGTTCTACATCGACAAGGGTTACACGCTGACGCAGATCGCGACCGTGGTGAAGGTGTTCGGCCTGGCGACCTCGATGATCGGTGTCGTGCTCGCCGGCATCGTGATCGCGAAACTCGGCATCCTGCGCGCGCTGGTGCTCGGCAGTTGCCTGATCATGGCATCGAATCTGGGATTCGCGGTGCTGGCGACCACGGACGGACCGTCGCTGGCTGGACTCGCTGCCGTCAACAGTCTGGACAATCTAGCGCAGGCGCTGCACGGCACGTCGCTGATAGCGTTTCTTTCCAGTCTGACGAGCCCGAAGTACACGGCCACGCAGTACGCGCTGTTCTCATCGCTGTACGCGTTGCCGGGCAAGATTCTGGAAGGAACGTCGGGCTTCGTGGTCGACGCAGTCGGCTACAGCACGTTCTTCGTCTACACGGCAAGCCTCAGCCTGATCGGGCTGACGCTGCTGTTTGTGCTGGCGAAACGCGGCGTGTTTTACAAATCGAGCGGCGTCGGCCACTCCGAATAGCCGGACGCCTCCGAGCGATCGAGGCTCGTGAGCGGATCGGTCCAGGTTGCGCCGGAGCTCACTTCATTGTTGTCGGCTTCGTCTTCGGCATCGACGTCGACCGAACCGCTCCAGTCTTCCGGCGCCTGCGCTTCTTCGAATTCCTGTTCTTCCCACGACTCCAGGTCGAACTCTTCCAGCGTGCCGTCGAAGTGTTGCACTTCGACCGTCGCGTCGTCGCGATCGATTGCGACGACTTCGAACAACGCGCCACCTTGCCGGCGATACCAATCACCCACAACAGGACTCGGCGAGGTCATACGCGTCTCCTTGTTCGACGATTCGTTTTAGTCCTGTGAGCGCGCGGATACAAGAGGAGATTTTTCTGCAGAGCATCATGCATGTCACGTCATGCGCGTCGATATTCGAGATCCCATACGCCATGACCGAGACGCTGACCGCGTCGCTCGAAGCGCGTGAGCACTCGCTCTGCAGATCGCGCGACGAAACCGGCGTCGACTGCGATGTTTGCAAACGCAGGTGAAGCGTCGATGACTTCGCGCATGTGTTGTGCGTACGGCTCCCAGTCCGTCGCGAGCCGCAACGTGCCGCCCGGCGCGATCACTTGCGCGAGCAACTCGACGAATGCAGGCTGGATCAGCCTGCGTTTGTGATGTCGCTTCTTCGGCCACGGATCGGGAAAGAAGATGTGCACGAGCGCGATGGCAGCCGGCGCCAACTGGTGTTGCAGCACTTCCACGGCGTCGTGACAGATCAGGCGCAAATTGCTGAGCTTCGCCGCTTCCGCGCCGAGCAGCAGACGTCCCACGCCTGGCCGATGCACTTCGATGCCGATGCAGTCGATCTCGGGATGCGCGCTGGCGAATTCGAGCAACGCTTCGCCGGCGCCGAAGCCGATCTCCAGCATGCACGGCGCCGTGCGGCCGAATAGAGACTGCAAGTTCAGCGGCGCTGGCGAAAATTCCACGCCGTACTTCGGCCACAACTCCGCGAGTGCGCGCTGCTGACCCGCAGTCGCGCGTCCCGCGCGCAAGACGAAGCTGCGCACGCCGCGCTTTCGCACGTCCGTAGGATCTTTCTCCGACATCAGATTGTTTGCTTTTGGCCGAGCAGATGTTCGAACAGCAGCCGCGCGGCCGAAGGCAGCGGTGAGTTCGCTTGCGTGCACAGGAACAGCTGACGTCGCGCCCAGGCGTCGCTCAACGCGATGCTGGCGAGCGAGAGCGAGCGGATGTACGGCGTCGTCGCTGCGCGTGGAACGATTCCAACACCAAGGCCCGCCGCGACCATCGCGCAAGCGGCATCGAAGCTCGTCACGTTGATGCGCCAGTTCAACGTGCGACCCGTCTCCGTCGCCGCACGCGTGAGCACGTGATGCAAGGCGCTCCCGGCATGTAGACCGACGAATGGCTGGTCGGCGATTTCTGCGAAAGTCAGCGACTGACGTTGCGCGAGCGGATGACCCGTTTGCAGCACGACGACCAGCTCGTCGTTGCGAAACGGCACTGTGCTCAGGCCTTCGATGAGCGGCAGCTCGCTCAGGATGCCGAAGTCCGCCGAGCCGTCAGCGACCGCCGCGGCGATCGCCGAGCTCACATGCTCTTCGAGCTGCACGTGAATGTCGGGATGCGCGGCGCTGAACGAAGCGAGTGCACCCGGCAGAAATTCCACGATCGACGAGATGTTCGCGAACACGCGCACATAACCGCGCGAGCCGCTCGCATGTCGGCGCAACTCGTCATCGAGCTGTGCCGCCTGGCTGAGCAGAACACGCGCTCGCACCAGCAGCGCATGACCGGCTGGCGTCAGCTCGACGCCTTTCGCGGCGCGGACGATGAGTGCACAGCCGAAGACCTCTTCCAGATCGGAGATGCGCTTACTGACTGCCGAGGCGACAGTGTGCGAGCGCTCCGCCGCCCGCGCGATGCTGCCTGCATCGGCGACGGCCACGAACAGCTCCAGGTCGCGAAGGTCGAACTTCATGGGGCATAGCTTGCCGGTTGGGCGGGCCGCTGCATAGAATCCTCAGCGAGCGCAAGCGGGTGTAGTTCAATGGTAGAACTGTAGCTTCCCAAGCTACTAACGTGGGTTCGATTCCCATCACCCGCTCCACTCCCGCCGTCGCTCGTCGGTCGGCTTGAGAATTTACGGCAACGTGTCCATTCGCCTTCGCTTGTTATTGTTGGTCGGTTCTTGCTGCGCGGCTTTCGCCGCCCTGGCGCTCGACGCCGTTCCTGCGCGGCCCGTCGACCTGAGCGGCAGCTGGAAATTGAACGCCGCGCTGAGCGACGACGCCGAGCACATGCTCGAGGAACTGCAGCGCAAGCAGCGCGAGCAATACATGAAGTGGCGCAGGGCGCAGGAGCGGGCGTATCCCAGCAATGCACCGCCGCCGATCGACGTTGAGGGGAGCGGCGAGCCCCGCGGGCCGAACCCCTCGCGCCGGGCTTCGATGAAGCGGCACCAGGAGATGCTGCAGCAGATGCTGGGGATCTCGGACACGCTGGTGATCCATCAGGACGGCACGACGCTCGACTTCCTGTCCGCGGTCGATTCGCGGCGCGTGGTCGCCGGCTCGCGCACCCAGGTATCGATGCCCGCAGGCGAGCTCGCGGACTCGAAAGTCGGCTGGGACGGTCAGTGGTTCGTCATCGATCGCAGCGCGCGCCAGGGACCGCACGTCGTGGAGCGCTACCGGCTGGTGCCGAAGACCGGTCAGCTCGAATATGAAATGAAGTGGTCCGGCGACACCGAGATCGCCGGCATGAAGATCAAGCGCGTATTCGATCGCATCACCGTAGTGCCGCTGCCGGCCGATCCGGCAGCGGGTCCGGTGAAATAGCGCAGTCGAGCTGGATCAGGCAGCGCTCGAGTAGCCCATCACGGCCTTCGTCTCGAGGAACTCTTTCAAGCCATCGCGGCCCCACTCGCGGCCATTGCCCGACTGCTTGTAACCGCCGAATGGAGCATTGATGTCGGTCGGTGCACCGTTGAGGTGAACCATGCCCGTGCGCAGCCGCCGCGCGACGCGCCGCGCATTGTCGATGTTGCCCGAGTACACGTAGCCCGAGAGGCCGTACACCGTGTCGTTGGCGATGCGCACCGCTTCTTCCTCGTCGCGATACGGAATCATCACGAGCACCGGTCCGAAAATTTCCTCGCGCGCGATCGTCATCGTGTTGTTGACGTTCGCGAACACCGTCGGCCGCACGAAGTAGCCCTTGTCCAGGCCGCCCGGCCGACCCGGCCCGCCGATCACGACGGTGGCGCCTTCGTCGACGCCCTTCTGCAGCAGGCGCTGGATCTTCTCGAACTGCGTCTTGTTCGAGACCGGACCCATCGTGGTGCCGTCGGCTTTCGGATCGCCGACGACCGGTTTCTCGGCGATCGATTTGGCGATCTTCACCGCTTCGTCGTACAGCTTCGCCGGGATCAGCATGCGCGACGGCGCGTTACACGACTGCCCGGTGTTGTTCATCATCGACAGCACGCCGGTCTTCACGGCGGCGTTGAGGTCGGCATCTTCCAGAATGATGTTCGCGGATTTGCCGCCGAGCTCCTGCGACACGCGCTTGACCGTATCCGCCGCCGCCTTCGCGACCGCCACGCCCGCGCGCGTCGAACCCGTGAACGACACCATGTCGATGTCGGGATGGCGCGAGATCGCTTCGCCAACCGTCGGCCCGTCGCCATCGACGAGATTGAACACTCCCTTGGGCACACCGGCCTCCGCAAGAATCTCAGCGAACAAGTGCGCGCTCAGCGGCGCGATCTCGCTCGGCTTCAGCACGACCGTGCAACCTGCTGCGAGCGCCGGCGCGACCTTGCAGCTGATCTGATTGATCGGCCAGTTCCACGGCGTGATCAGGCCGCACACGCCGACCGGCTCGCGACGGATCTGCGTCGTGCCGATCTGCTCTTCGAATTCGAAATCCTTGAGCACGTTCAGCGTCGACATGAAGTGGCCGAGACCGCTCGCGGCCTGCGCTTGCAGCGCCAGTTTCATCGGCGCGCCCATCTCGTCGGAGATCGCGACAGCGACATCCTTCATGCGAGCCTTGTAAGCGTTGATGATGCGTTCGAGCAGCGCGAGGCGCTCTTCGCGCGACGTTTGCGAGAACGTCTCGAACGCTGCGCGCGCGGCTTTTACCGCTGCATCGACGTCCTCGGCCGTGCCGAGCAGGATCTTGCCGACCGCCTGTTCGGTCGCCGGATTGATGACGTCGAGCTCGCGGCGTCCAGCGGGGCTCACCCACGCACCGTTGATGAAAAACTTCCTGAAGTCGTACATGAGGGGTCCTCCGCGGGGGGAGGAGAATGATACTGCAATGACCGATAGTTTTCGGGTCGAAAGCGGCCAAGGCCCCTTCGACGACGCCGTCAAAAGGCGTGACTTTTGCCGGCTAGCGGCGCACGTCGGTCCCGCGTTCCGACAGCAACAATTCGACGTCCGCCTCGCTGACCAGGTTGAAATCCCCGTGAATCGAGTGCTTCAGCACCGCCGCGGCGGTGGCGAAGTCGATCGTCTTCTGCGCGTCGAAACGGCGGATCAGCCCGTGCAGCACGCCGGCCGCGAATGCGTCGCCCGCGCCGATGCGATCCACGATGCCGTAGAGAGAGTAGGGGCGGGTCGTGTAGGTGTCCCGCCGGCTGCGCAGCGAGCCGGAAATCTCCTGCGTGTCGGCGCTGTGTCGCGCGCGGCTGGTGCAGGCGACGAACTGCAAATTTTTGAAAGCGGCGAAGGCCGCGTCGGTGTTGCCGTCGAGCATGAAGGCGAAATCGCGCTCGTCGCCGAAGATCAGGTCGGCTTGCTCGCAGAGCTTGCGTAGCACCGCCGGCGCCTGTTTTGCGCGCGTGCCCCAGACGCGCGCGCGAAAATTGCAATCGAACGAGATTTTCACGCCGCGCTGGCGGGCCGCCGTCATCGCGCGCTGCGCGGCTTCGCCTGCAGCATCGCTCACTGCAGGCGTGATGCCGGAAACGTGCAACCAGCTCCAGCCGGCGAGCAGTGCGTTCCAGTCATAAGCGTCGGCCGAGGCGGCCGCGAACGCCGATCCAGCGCGGTCATACAGGACTTCGGCTGGACGATGCCCCGCGCCGTGCGTCAGGAAATACAGGCCCATGCGGCCGTCGCAGAAACGAAGCGCCTCGGTCTGCACGCCGTGACGTCGCAACTCTCCTGCGCAAGCATGCCCCAGCGCCGACTCGGGCAAGGTGCTGACTACCGCGGTCTCGTGGCCGAACTTGCTTAAAGACAGCGCGACGTTCGCTTCGGCGCCGCCGACATGCGCGTCGAAACGGGCCGACTGCAGCAGCAGCTCCTTATTGGGAGAGGACAGCCGCAGCAGAATTTCCCCGAAGCACAGGACAGTTGCGCTCATGGTCTCGAACATACCTCTTGTTGCACGGCGAGGGGCGACCGGGTCCCCTCCGACGGGCGTCTTGCCGCTGGCTATCGTGCTCTGCTAGCCTTCGATTGTCACCGGTGTCATGCTGTAGGCGCGGAATGCTACCGGTGTCAGAACAGAACAGCTTTTCGGCGATTTGGGGGAGTCATTCACATGCTGTCAGATCGCAATCGCAGCCCGCTCCGTGCAGCGGTGCAGGCAATCCTTGGCGTAGTTTCGTGCTCGACGGCCGCGGCAGTGTTCGCGCAAGCGAACCCACCGACGCCGGAGTCGCTCGAGGAAGTCGTGGTCACTGGCTATCGCCAGAGCCTCAGCGTCGCGCTCGATTCGAAGCGCGCCTCCACCGACGCGATCGACGCGATCGTGGCCGAGGACATCGCCGACTTCCCCGACCTGAACCTGGCCGAATCCATCCAGCGCGTCCCCGGCGTGTCGATCGCCCGTGACGGCGGCGAGGGCCGGCAAGTCAGCGTGCGTGGCCTCGGCCCGCAGTTCACGCGCGTACGCATCAACGGCATGGAAGCGATGAGCGCGAACGGCGGCACCGATGCGGCCGGCGGCACCAATCGCGACCGCTCGTTCGACTTCAATACGTTCGCCTCCGAACTGTTCAACGCCGTGACGATCCGCAAGTCCTCCTCTGCCGAAGTGGAGGAAGGCTCGCTCGGCGCCACCGTCGATCTGCGCTCGGCGCGGCCGTTCGACTACCAAGGCTTCACGGTCGTGACGAGCGTGCAGGGCAGCTACAACGACATCGACGATGACGTGAATCCGCGCGGTGCACTGCTGATCAGCAATACGTGGGCCGATGGCAAGTTCGGCGCGCTGCTCTCCGCGGCGTACACCAAGCGCCAACTGCTCGACGAAGGCGCGAGCACGGTGCGCTGGCAGGACTCGCGCAATACCGATGGTTCACGCAGCGCGGGTGCCGAGTTCAGCACGCTTGCGCCGACCACTCCGGGCGCGCCGACCCTGGCTCAGTTGAACGCTGCGTTCCGTCCGCGCATCCCGCGCTACGACATCTACCAGCACGAGCAGGAGCGCACGGGTATCACCGGCTCGCTGCAGTGGCAGGCCACCGACTCCACGCTGCTCACCCTCGACGCGTTGTTCGCGAGATTCGATGCGGAGCGCAACGAGATCTTCCTCGAAGCGCCCGTGTTCAGCACGACCGGCGCACAGGCGATGAACAACGTCGACGTGGTCGATGCGGTCATCGACTCGACCAACACGCTGGTGTACGGCGTGTTCAACGACGTGGACATCCGCTCGGAGGCCCGCCACGACGAGCTGCGCACCGACTTCACGCACATCACGCTGGACGGCAGCCACGAGTTCTCCGAGACGCTGCGGCTGCATGCCCTGGTCGGTTATTCGAAGGCCGATCACGACAACCCGATCCAGACCACGCTGCTGTTCGATCGCGCCGACGTCGACGGCTACAGCTACGACTATCGCAACAACAGCCGCTTGCCGGTCATCACCTACGGCAACGTCGACGTGACCAATCCGGCGACCTGGACGTTGTCGCAGATCCGCCTGCGCCCGCAGAGCTCGGTGAATGAATTCCGTAATGCTGCGATCGACCTGGCGTGGGACGTCACCGATGCCGTCACGCTGAAAGCCGGACCGCAGTACAAGAAGTTCGAGTTCTCTACGCAATCGCTGCAGCGTTCGAACGGTACGCAGACGAGCCAGGAAGGCGTGATTCCGGCGAACGTTGCCGCCACGCCGATCGCCGACTACAGCCACCAGGTTGCGATCAGCGGCAATCTCGGCGCGCCTGGCGCCAACCAGAACAATTGGCTGAGTCCGGATCTGAACACCGCGGCACGGCTGTTCAATCTCTACGATCCGAATGTGTTCCGGCTCGGGCCCGAGCTGGCGTTGAGCAACAACTACTCCGTCGAGGAAGAAGACACCGGCGGCTACGTGCAGGCCGATTGGAAGACCGAAGTGTTCGGCCGGCCGTTGCGCGGCAACCTCGGCGTGCGCTACGTGCAGACCGATCAGACCTCGTCCGGTTACGTGTTCACTTCCGGCTCGCCGGTTCTCACGACCGTGAGCCGCACGTACAGCGACACCCTGCCGTCGCTCAACGTCGTGATGGAAGTGACGGACACGTTCCTGATCCGCGCGGCCGCAGCGAAGGTGATGTCGCGGCCGAATGGCGGCGGTCAGACCACCGGCCTCGGCATTCTGTCGCCGGGCGCGGCGGTCGGCATCAGCGGTGCCAACAAGACGGTCACCGCCGGCAACCCGGATCTCAATCCGTACCGCGCGAAGGCCTATGACCTGTCGTTCGAGTGGTATTTCGCGAAGGAGTCGCTGCTGTCGCTGGCGCTGTTCCAGAAAGACATCGGCAGCTTCGTGCAGATCATCCGCTCCAGCGACAACTTCTCGAACAACACGCTGGGCCTGCCGGACAGCGTTGCTCTCAACACGTGCGGCCCGACGATTCCTGCCGCAACGTGTCTCGACGGCTGGCAGTTCAGCGTGCCGACCAACACCGACGGCGGCGACGTGAAAGGCTTCGAGATCAGCTATCAGCAGCCGTTCAGCTTCCTGCCGGGCTTCTTCAGTCACTTCGGCATCATTCTGAACTACACCGGCGTCGATTCGGAGATCGAGTACTTCGCGCCGCCCGCTATCGTCAACGGCGTGCCGCTGCCGCAGCAGACTGTCAAGAACGATCTGACCGGTCTCTCGAAGAGCGCTTACAACGCGACCTTGTACTGGGAGAACGAGATCTTCGGCGCGCGCGTCTCCGCTGCGTATCGCGACGACTATCTGACCACCGTGCCGGGTCGCAACAACAACGACGTGGAAGGCACGATCTCGACGCTGAACGTCGACTTCTCCGCGAGCTGGACGGTGATGCCGGCGCTCGACATCACGCTCGAGGCGTTGAATCTCACCGACGAGTTCCAGGATCAGTACGTCGGTTCGGAAGGCGATCGTCTTTCGTATTACCACCATCAGGGCCGCGAGTACCTGCTCGGCGCCCGCTACAAGTTCTAGGCCCCCAAGTTGGCGTCCGGTCTGCTACAAGGCAGGCCGGCGCCGCTTCTTCGCTGCGAAACTTTCACATCGAGGGATTGATCGTGCGTACTCCAATCATTCTGACGGGCGCAGTCTGTCTGCTTGCAGGCGTTGCAGCCCATGCTGGTGGTCGTGACCTCGGACGCGAGACGTTGCAACCCGAGAACGGCTGGGCTGCCAGCGGCAACGGTGTCACCGGCGGATCCACCGCGGTCGACGCTCAGATCTACACAGTGACGAATCGTGCCGAGCTGATCGCGGCGCTGAATAACGGCGTGACGTCGTCCACGTCGCCGTCGAATCCGTCGAACGAGCCGAAGATCATCTACGTGCAGGGCACGATCGACGCGAACGTCGACGACGCGAATCAGCCGTTGGCGTGCACCGACTACTACCGCAACGGCTTCACCATCGAGCAATTCCTCGCGACGTACGACCCCGCGGTGTACGGGCGCGGCGCGATCACCGGTCCCGTCGAGACCGCGCGAGTCGCCTCGCAACAGGCACAGCAGGCGCGCGTGCGCATCCGCGTCGGCTCGAACACGACGATCGTCGGGCTCGGCCGCGACGCGACGATTCGCGGCGCGTGGTTCGACATTCGCGGCACGGCGGGCGTGGCGAACAGCCGCACCAACATCATCGTGCGCAACCTGACGTTCCAGGACACGTTCGATTGCTTCCCGGCATGGGCGCCGACCGACGGCGTGCTCGGCTCGTGGAATTCGCAGTACGACTCGATCTCGCTGCGCGACAGCAACAACGTCTGGATCGATCACAACACGTTCGAGGATCGCGCTACTGCAGACGAGACGCTGCCGCTGAACTTCGGCGTGATCTTCCAGGTGCACGACGGCCTGGTGGACATCACCAACGCGTCCGATCTCGTCACGGTCTCGTGGAACCGCTTCCGCAACCACGATAAGACGATGCTGATCGGTTCGTCGGACTCGGCGAGCGCCGACCGCGGCAAGCTGCGCGTGACCTTGCACCACAATCTGTTCGACAAGATCGGTCAGCGTGCGCCGCGCGTGCGCTTCGGCCAGGTTCATCTCTACAACAATCTCTACGACGTGCGCGCGACGCCGAGCTACGTCTACACCTGGGGCGTCGGCATCGAGTCGGCGATCTTCGCCGAGGAGAACTTCTTCATCGCCGATCGCGCCTTCACGATCGACCAGATCATCGATCGGCTCAACGGCACGACGCTGTCGGTGTCGGGAACGCTCGTCATCGGGCCGCGCGTGCGCAATCCCGTGGACGTGATCTCGGCGTACAACGCCGTCAACGATCCGGACCTCGGCTTCGATGCAGGCTGGACACCGGCGCTGAATTTCGAACTGCTGCCTGCGTGGACGACGCCGCTGCTGGTGCCGCTGTTCGCAGGTCCGTTCCGTTGATGAGAGCCGCCGCTGCAGCGTGCGCGCTCGCCGTACTCGCGGCGATCGCGTGCGCCCGCACACCCGAGCCCCCGGCGAAGGAAACTTCGCGCTACGTTCGCAATCAATTCTTCGTGCGCGAGGATGCAGCGGTCGCGAAAGTCGAGCCCGCGCCGCACGACGGTGGCGGCGACTCGACCGCGTATCGCTACTTCGACGACATTACCGATGCGCGCGTGATCTTTCGCAAGCGTGCCCTGCACAAAGGCTCAGCGATAGGCATGCACGTGCTGACGCACGATGAGGTCTACTACGTCGTGAGCGGGCGCGGGCGCCTGCGCGTCGACGATCGTCAGGTCGATCTCGGGCCGAGCACCGCGGTGTTCATGCATGAGGGAGCGGATGTCGGTATCTGGCAGGACGGCGACGCAGAGCTCGTGCTGATCGTCGCGTATCCGCCGGCGGAGAAGTGAGTCACTTCTTCTTCGTCATGTAGCGCAGGTCCCATTCTTTTTCGTTGAACGCCTGCCGTGTTTCCTGGTAGTTCGGATAACCGCCGACCTGCGCTTGATCGTCGATGATTTCGCCGCGGCCTTCGATGGTGTCGGCGACGATGCGCGCATCGATGTGATCGCGATCCCACGGGCGCGCGCCCACTTCGCGAATCACCGCGTCCTGCACTTCTGCGGCGGGCAGTACTTTCACGTTGAGCGGCAGCGTCGGGCGCGCCATGGGCACGATCTTCGCGCTCGAGTTCGTATAGCGGCCGAACTTCTCCAGTGGGCGCCCGACCCAGTCGACGGCGATATTGTCGTCCTCGTACAGCTCGATGTCGCCCGAGCCGCCGAGCATGAACAGCGCGAGGCCGGGCGGCGTCGACGGGCCGCCGCGCAGCACGTTGCCGATGAGCGCCATCTGTCCCACTTGATACGGCTGCCCGCGCCACTCCTCCGCGATCAGGTTGTAGTGCACGGCACGCGGGCCCGGGTTGTAGATCAAGTTGTTGATCACCGTGCCGTGCACGCCGCCTTTGAACAGCGGATTGCGCTCGTAGTTGTTCGCGTAGAGATTGCCGACGATCAGGATGTCCGACGCATTGTCGTGGATCAGCGAGCCCTTGGAGTGCTCGCCCTTGGAATGCGTCGCGTACTTCAGGCCTTCGGAGATGATGTTGTTGCTGAAGGTGACGCGATACGAAGTGCCGCGGCGCCACTCTTCGGGTGTTTTGCCGGTGAAGCGCGGACCGGACGCCGACAGGTTCTCGTCGATGGCCCAGCTCATCGAGCAGTGATCGACGATCACGTCGTGCGCCGAGATCGTCGAGAACGCGTCCGGCTCCCAGCCGCCGCGCTTCGGCTGATCGGCAGAGCCCGTGCGCACGCGAATGTGTTGCAGCACCACGTCGTTGGTGGTGACGTCGATACCGGTGCGAATCAGCGTGATGCCGGGCGACGGCGCGGACTGGCCGGCCACAGTAAGGAACGGCTTGGTGATCTTGATCTCGTGCTGCGCCATGTCGATGACGCCGCCGACTTCGAACACGACTATGCGCGGGCCGTCGGTTTCGAGCGCCGCGAGCAACGAGCCGGGTCCGCTCGCAGCGAGCGTCGTGACGCGCAGGATCTTGCCGCCGCGTCCGCCCGGCGTGTGCGCGGCCGCACCCTGCGCTCCGGGGAAGGCGAGCAGCTGTTCGGCAGCCCGCGCCGGCAGCGCCGCACACAGCAGCAGTAACGCGAGCAGATGGATGCGCACTCTCATCGCTGACTCCCCCTGGTGTTCGGTCCGGTCATTGTAAATGACACCGGTTTCCTCTATACAATACCTGAAGAAAACGTCATGAGCGGTCCGGTGCATCTGCAATCGTCAACGCCCTCGCCGAGCGACGTCGCCGGCATCGCCGAGCAGTTCACGAGCGCTCGCTTGGCCGCGCGCTCGCTGCGAGCGTACCCGGGCAGCGTCCCGCCCGATCTCGAGACCGCTTATCGCTGCCAGGATCTTGCGCTCGCGCGCTGGCCCGATCCCGTCGCCGGCTGGAAGGTCGCCCGCATCGCTCAAGCCCAGCAGGGTCAGTATGCCGAAGAGCGTCTGATCGGGCCGGTGTTCACGCCGAACGTTCACGTCGCAGCGTCGGGGCGCACGATCGACTGCCCCGTGTTCGACGGCGGCTTCGCGGCAGTGGAAGCGGAGATCGTGATCTGCGTCGGCCGCGACGCCCCGCGCGACAAGCTCGAATGGACGATCGACGAAGCCGCGGACTTCGTCGGCGAGTTGTGCATCGGCATCGAGATCGCGAGCAGCCCGCTGGCAACGCTCAACGAGCTCGGCCCCGGCGCGGTCGTCGCGGATTTCGGCAACAACTGGGGCGTCGTCGTCGGTATGGCGGTGGACGACTGGCGCGGGCTGTACGAAGTCACCGCGCAGACTTTCATCGACGACGAATTCGTCGGGCGCGGCGTGACGTCGGTGCGCCAGGGTCCCCTCGGCGCGCTCGCCTTCACACTTGGCAAGGCCGCGCGCCGCGGTCGCCCGTTGCTGGCCGGTGCAGTAATCTCGACCGGCATGATCACCGGCGTTCACGACATCCGTCCCGGCCAGCGCTCGCTGTGCGTGTTCCAGGGGTTGGGCGAAGTCGGGTGCCGAGCGGTGCGGGCTACATGCCGGTGAACCGGCGCGACGCGCTCATCGGCCTCGGCGCGCTGTGTGCCGCGCACTCGCGCACGGCTCTGGCGCTGCGTGCGGATGGTTTGATGACGGCAGCAGACGTGCACGTCGATGGCTATCCGACCGTGCAAGCCGTGCGTTGGATGAGCGAGCGTCTCGCTGCTCAGACCGATGGGCGACTGCGGATTCGCGTGTATCACGCGGGTCAGCTCGGTCGCGAAGGCGACACCGTGGATCTCGCGCGCTTCGGTGCTCTCGATATCGTGCGCGTCAACTTCGCATCGTTGAACAACGCATTCCCAAGCACGCGCGTCTTCTCGCTGCCCTACGTGTTCGAATCCGTCGCGCACATGCGTCGCGCTGCGGACGGCAAACCCGGCGCTGCAGTGCTGGAGGAATTCGCGCGACGCGAGCTCGTGGGCCTGGCGATCTACGATGCTGGCTCGCGCTCGTTCTACAACGTGCGGCGACCCATTAACGAGCCGCGCGATCTGCACGGACTGAAAGTTCGCGTGCCGCCGTCGGATATCTTCCTCGCGACGATCGCCGCGCTGGGCGGCAATCCAACGCCACTGCCGTTCGGCGAAGTCTACTCGGCCATGCAGACGCACCTGATCGAAGGCGCGGAGAACAACTGGCGCACCTTTCATACCAGCCGGCACTTCGAAGTCGCGCATTACTGGTCGCAGTCGGATCACTCTTATTCGCCCGAAGCGCTGCTGATGTCGAGGCGGACCTACGATGCGCTGTCGGCGCGCGATCGCGAACTCGTGGTCGCGGCCGCGCGTGAGAGCGTGCCGTACATGCGCGGGCTGTGGGATCAGATGGAGGCCGAGTCGCGCGCTTTCGTCCTTGCTGCCAGCGTGAAGGCAAACGACGTCGACCTGCCGGCCTTCCGCAAAGTCGCTGCATCGATCCAGGAGCGCTACCTCGTCGATCAATCATTGCGCGCGATCTTCGACGGCATCCGAGGTCTGGCGTGAAGGCCCTGGCGCGTGCAGTCATCGGCATCGCAGGCGTCGCGCTCGTCGCGATGGCAGGCATTCAGGCGTGGCAGGTGTTCGCGCGCTACGTGTTGAACGATCCGCCGAGCTGGACCGAGCCGCTCGCGTTGCTTTGCATGAGCACGACGATGATGTTCGGCGCCGCGGCCGGCGTGCACGCGGGCCGGCACTTCGGTTTCTTCATCGTCGTCGAGCATGCACGGCCGCAGGTCCGCCGCCTCATGCAACTCGTTGCGCGGCTCATCGCGACTGCGGTCGGCGTGCTGTTCGCGCTGTGGGGCGGCGAAATGATGATCGACGCCTGGGACTACGAAATCGCCGGCGCGCCGTTGCCGCAGGGAATCATGTTCCTGCCGCTGTGTCTCGGCGGCGTCCTGATCGCGATCTTCTCGATCGAGCAGCTCATCCGCCTATGGCCATCGCAATCCTCTTCGGCGTCCTGATCCTGCTGCTGTTCATCGGCGTGCCGGTGGGCTTCGCGCTGCTTGCCGCGTCGCTGGCGACCGTGCTGTGGCTCGACATCCCGGCGATCGTCGTCGTACAACAGACTGCCGCGGGCGCGAATACGACTTCGCTGATCGCGATACCGCTGTTCATCTTTGCGGGCGAGTTGATGATGCGCGGCGGGATCTCCGAGCGCTTGATCTCGTTCGCGTCTTCGCTCGTCGGTCACCTGCGCGGCGGTCTCGGCCAGGTGAACGTGCTCGCGTCGCTGTTCTTCGGCGGCGTCTCGGGCTCGGCGATCGCGGACGTCTCGGCGATCGGCGGCACGATGATTCCGCAGATGGT
Source organism: Steroidobacteraceae bacterium (assembly GCA_035493235.1). Classification (GTDB taxonomy): domain Bacteria; phylum Pseudomonadota; class Gammaproteobacteria; order Steroidobacterales; family Steroidobacteraceae; genus Steroidobacter. Next base: position 5,341 of record DATJIP010000111.1, on the reverse strand, counting down.
GAAGCGCGGCTTCGATCGCGACTTCGCGGTGAACGTCTCGATCACCGCGGCGCTGGTCGCGCTGCTGGTGCCGCCGTCGCACAACCTGATCCTGTATTCCGCGTCGGCCGGTGGCTCGATTTCGATCGCGGATCTGTTCGCGGCAGGCATCGTGCCGGCGCTGCTGCTGACGGTGACCTTGATGGTCACGGGCTGGTGGATCGCGCGCAAGCGCGGTTACGCCGTCGAGGCGTTTCCGGGTTGGCGCGCGGTGCTCGTGCGGCTGGTCGCTTCGCTGCCGGGTCTGCTGCTCGTTGCGCTCATTTTCATAGGCATCCGCGCTGGCGTGTTCACAGCGGTCGAGAGTGCCGCGATCGCTGTGCTGTACGCGATTCTGGTGACGGGCCTGGTCTACCGCGGCTTGACGCGCGAGGTGTTTCTGGAAACGTGCGCGGGCGCGGTACGCACGACCGGCTTGATCCTGTTCGTGATCGGCTCGGCCGCGTCGTTCGGCTGGCTGCTGGCGTATCTGCAGGTTCCGGCCGCAGCGGTCGACGTGCTCACCGCAGTGGCCGACAACAAGTACAGCGCGCTGCTGGTGATGATCATCGTGCTGCTGGTCATCGGCACGTTCATGGATCTCGCGCCGATGATCATCATCTGCACGCCGATCTTCCTGCCGGTCGCGAAGGCGTTCGGCATCGACCCGGTGCACTTCGGCATCATCCTGATCCTGAAGGGCGGCATCGGTTTGATCAGCCCGCCGGTCGGCTCGGTGCTGTTCGTCGGTGCGGCAATCGGCAACATCAGCGTCACCGACACACTGAAGTCGATCTGGCCGTTCTACATCGCCTCGTTCGTCGTGCTGTTGATCGTCGCGTATGTGCCGCAGCTCTCGCTATGGCTGCCGCACATGTTGAAGTAACTGCGCGTACGCGTTGATGAGCGCCGTGACGAACTCTGCGTTCGTCGTGAGCGTCGCTGGGAAAACCCGGTCGAGCGCCAGGAACGCACGAACGTCATGCGCAGCTTCGCCGTTGCATGCTGCACCAATCGCAAACAACAGCTCTGCCTGCGGATCGACAGCGCGCTCGCCTTGCAGCGCCTTGCGACGGATGAAGTGGAACCAGGCCGCGATCGGCGTGCAGAGGCGCGCGAGCGGCCGACGCGCCTGAATCGCGTCCTGCACCGTGCCGAAGATTCGGAACGGCAGTTTCTGCGAGCCGTCCCACGCGATCTGCGACAGCAGATGCCGCAGCGCTGGATTGCGAAATCGCCGCAGCACCGACTCGATGTAATCGGCGACATCGAAGCCGCGCGGCGCGGCGACGCTCGGGGCGATGTCCTCGACCATCAGACTGCGCACGAACTGTGCGAGCTGCGGATCGCGCATCGCCTGCGTCACCGTTTCGTAGCCGGCGAGCGAGCCGAGATAGGCCAGCGAGGAATGCGCGCCGTTCAGCAGTCGCAGCTTGGCGCGCTCGAATCCCGCGACGTCGTTGGTAATCGTCACGCCGAGTGCCGACCAATCGGGCTGCGGCCCACGCATGCAGTCTTCGATGACCCATTGCGTGAACGCTTCGCGTTGCACCGGCCAGCGATCGACAGTGCCAAGCTGTTCGGCGATTCGATCGCGCAGCGCTGCGTCGGTCGCAGGCGCGATGCTGTCGACCATCGTGCGAGGAAAGGCGATCTCGTCCTCGATCCAGCGCGCGAGGTCCGCATCGTGCTTGCGAGCAAACTCCACCAATGCGCGCCGCAGACGCGGGCCGTTGTCGGTGAGGTTGTCGCAGCTCACGACATTCAGCGGCGCGTGGCCGAGTGCGCGACGCCGGGCAAGCCCAGCGTAGAGATGACCGATGAGACTGCGCGGCGCCGTCGGATTCGCGAGATCGTGCACGATTTCAGCGTGGGCAAAGTCGAGCCCGCCGCTCGCGGTCAGGCAGTAACCTTTTTCGGTCACCGTCGCCGTGATCAGCATCACCGCCGGATCGGCGAGACGTTGCGTAACTGCAGCCGGTGACTCGGGCGCAACCAGCACATCCTTGAGCGCGCCGATGATCCGTGTCTGCGGCTGCTCATCGAGCACCGCAAGCGTGTAGAGACCGTCCTGCGGAGCCAACGCGTCTCGCACACCCGCGCTGTGGAGCGAAACGGCTGCGATGCCCCAGCGCGGATCCTGCGCGAGCGCATCGTCGAGATAGCACGCCTGGTGAACGCGATGGAACGCACCGGGTCCGAAGTGAATCGCGCCGATAGTGACCCGGTCGCGATCGTACTTCGGGATGCGTGCACCGCGCGCCGCGAGCGCGTGCAGGTCAGCTTGCTTCAGCGCCGTCACAGCGTGACGCCATCCTTCCAGATCGCGATCTCGCGCTCCTCGTTGAGCTCATTGCGAGCGGCGCGACCTGAAGCAACGTCGACGATCAGCTGCATGAAATCGTCCGCCAGCGCATCGGGATCCCCCGTGAGCATGCGGCCCGCGTCGAAGTCGATCCAGTGCGGCTTCGCCTGCGCGAGCGGCGAGTTCGAGCTGATCTTCAGCGTCGGCGCAGGGAAACCCAGCGGCGTGCCGCGACCAGTCGTGAACAGCACGATGGTCGCTCCGGCCGCAACCAGCGCAGTCGAGGAAATGCCGTCATTACCTGGAGCTTCCAGCAGCGCGAGTCCCGGCCGCGCGATCTGCTCGCCGTAGCGCAGGACCTGAGTCACGGTCGCGTGACCGCCTTTCTGCACGGCACCGAGCGATTTCTCTTCCAACGTCGTGATGCCACCCGCGATGTTGCCGGGCGACGGATTCTCGTGCACCGGCTGATCGTTCTTCAGGAAGTAGCGCTTGAAGTCGTTCACGATCTGCGCAATGCCGGCGAACACCTGCTCGTTCGCCGCGCGCTCCATGAGCAGCCGTTCTGCGCCGAAGATTTCCGGGATCTCCGTCAGGATCGCCGTGCCGCCTGCGTTCGTGACGCGATCGGCGATGCGCCCTACCAGCGGATTCGCCGTGATGCCGCTGAGCCCGTCCGAGCCGCCGCACTTCAGTCCCACGGCGAGCGCAGCAAGCGGACACGGCTCGCGCTCGACGCGCGCAGCGATGTCTGCGAGTTCTTCGACGACCCGCAGCCCTTCTTCGACTTCATCCTGCGTCGCCTGCGCGGCGAACGTGCGGATGTGCGCGCGCTGCGACTCGGGAATCTCCTGCAGCAGCGGCTCGAGCTGGTTCGACTCGCAGCCGAGTCCGAGGATCAACACGCCGCCGGCATTCGGATGCCGCGCGAGTGCGGCGATGAGCTTGCGCGTGCGCTCGAGATCGCCGCCGAGCTGCGAGCAACCGAACTGATGTGGGAACGCATACACGCCGTCGACGCGATCTTTGCAGCGGTCCGTCGCCTGCCGCGCGATGCGCTCCGCAGTGCGGCCGACGCAGCCGACCGTGCAAAGAATCCAGATCTCGTTGCGCGTGCCGACGCGACCGTCGGCGCGCCGGTAGCCCATGAACGACAGGGGCTCTGCGGTCGCGGCGGTCGCGCGCTCGACTCGCGGTACGAATCGATATTCATCGACCCCCGAAAGCAGCGTCGCGAGATTGTGGGTGTGGACGTGCGCACCGCGTGCAATCGGCGCCGTGGCGCGCCCGATGACCTGGCCGTACTTACGTATCGGCTCGCCCGCAGTCACCGACCGCAGTGCGAACTTGTGACTGCGCGGAATGGCATCGAGCAATTCCACTGTCCCGCCGTCCAGCGTCACGCGCTCGCCGGCGGCGAGATCGCGCAGGGCAATGGCCACATCGTCGCGCGCGGCGATCCGATAGCAGGGCGGCAGAGCGGGGGCGGCGCTGTCCATGAGGCATCTTACCGCCGCGGGGAAACCGGTGTCAGATTGTCCTCCGCGGCGGCACCGTTGGCATTACAATCGTCCCGCTCATGCCCAAGAAGCCCGCCACGAAGATCGCCCGTCTGCCAGCGAAGGCTCCCGTCGAGCCCCGCGCGCGTCAGCAGCCGCCGGCCCTCGTCGCGGAGGTGGAGCGCAAGCACACCATCAACGATATCGCCCGGCTGGCGAACGTTTCCAAGAAGACCGTTTCGCGCGTCATCAACGAATCGCCGTTCGTGCGCGAGGAAACGCGCGCACGCATCACCGAGATCATCAAGCGCGTCGGCTTCACGCCGGATCCGCAGGCGCGCGCGCTCGCGTTCCGGCGCTCGTTCCTGATCGGGCTGATCTACGACAACCCGAACGCGCCGTACGTGATCAACTTCCAGGAGGGCGCACTCGGCGCGCTGCGCCGCGTGGGCTATGAACTCGTCGTGCATCCGTGCGACCGCCACAGCGACGAGTTCCTGACCGATATCCGCCGCTTCATCACGCGCCAGAAGCTCGACGGCGTGGTGATGCTGCCGCCGGTCTCGGAGAACGCGACGCTTGCAGAAATGCTGCGCAAGCTGGCATGCCCGTACATTCGCGTGATTGCCGCGGCGCTCGACGATCCGAAGAATCTGGTCATGTCGATGGACCGCCAGTCCGCGGCGGAAGTCGCGGAGCACCTGGCGAAGCTCGGCCACCGGCGCATCGCGATGATCATGGGCCCGCGCACGTTTCGCTCGGCGATCGAGCGCCTCGAAGGCTTCTCGAATGCACTGGCGGATCGCGGGCTGTCGCTGCCGCCGGAATTCCTCGCCGAAGGCTCGTACACGTTCGAGTCCGGCGCCGCATGCGCCGACGTGCTGCTGTCGCGCTCGCCGCGGCCGACGGCGATCTTTGCCGGCAACGACGAAACTGCTGCCGGCGTGTATCGCACGGCATATCTGCGCGGCGTGAAGATCCCTGACCAGCTCACGGTCATCGGCTTCGACGACAGTCCGCTGGCCTCGCGGCTGTGCCCGTCGCTCACGACCATGCGCCAGCCGATCCGCGACATGGGACGCATGGCGGCGGAGAAGCTGGTGGCCAAGATCTCCGGCCTGTCCGACGCCCCCGCCATCGCCGCCACGACCGTCGAGCCGCACCTGGTCGTGCGCGAGTCCTCCGGCCCGCCGGGCAGGTAGCTCACCCCCAACGGTTTCTTTGCTTGGCTCTGTCCATGACACCGGTTACCATCCGGGGACAATTGATAGTCCGCGTTGGCACGCGGAGCAATGCGCTGCAACATCCGCCCCTATGGCCAAGGCACTGCAACTTCACGAGGACCGGCTGTTTCCCGCTGACGCTGCCACGCGCGGCATCGCGCAGCGTCTGTATCGCGAGGTAGCGGACCTGCCGATCATCAGTCCGCACGGCCACACCGATCCACAGTGGTTCGCCGGGAACGAGCCGTTCACGAACGCCACGGAGCTGCTGCTCGCGCCGGATCACTACCTGTACC
>DATJIP010000110.1:0-17698 GCA_035493235.1 Steroidobacteraceae bacterium | reverse complement strand
GATCAGGCGCTTCAGCTCCGACTCCGGCACGACCATGTTGCCGGCGAGCTTCACTTCCGAGACCTTGAAGACGTCGCCTTCGTGCACGTTGACCGTGATGAAGATGTCGTCCTTCTCCGGCGCGATCGCCACCTGCGTCGAGGTCACGGCGAAGTTCGCGTAGCCGCGGTCCATGTAGTACGAGCGCAGCTTCTCGAGATCGCCCGACAGCGCTTCGCGCGCGTAGCGATCGTCCGATTTGTACCAGGACAGCCAGTTCGGCATCTTCAGCTCGAACTGCTCGAGCAGCGTCTTGTCGTCGAAGGCCGTGTTGCCGGCGATGTTGATCTGCCGGATGGTGGCGCGCTTGCCCTCGTTGACGTCGATGGTCAGCTTGACCTTGTTGCCCGGCACTTCGTCGACCTTGGCATCGACGCGCACGGCGTATTTGCCGCGCGAGAAATACTGGTCCGTGAGGTATTGCTTGACCTCGTCGAGCACCGACTGGTCGAAGGTCTTGCCGGTGGCGAGACCGACGTTGCGCAGCGACTTCTGCAGGTCCTCGGTCTTGATGTCCTTGTTGCCCTTGATCTCGAAGCTCTCGATCGACGGACGCTCCAGCACCGCGACCACCAGCGTGCCGCCGTCGCGGCGGATCTCGACGTCGCGGAAGAACTTGGTGTCGTACAGCGCCTTCAGCGCCTCGGCCACGCGCCGCTGGTCGAGCCGGTCGCCGATGTTGATCGGCAGGTAGTTGTAGACCGTGCCTTCGGAGATGCGCTGCAGGCCTTCGATGCGGATGTCGCCGACGGTGAACTGCTCGTCGTCGCGAGGCGGGCTGCCCACGAGCTGCGCCGCGGCGGGTTCGCACAGCGCGCCCGCGGCGGCCAGCGCGAGCGTCGCGTGAATGATCGTCTTCAAACGCATCGGCCGGGCCCCTTCTGACGTCAGTTCAAATGTCTTGCGATGTCGTTATAAAACGCCAGCGTCATCATCAGGATCAGCATCGCGATGCCGATCTGCTGGCCGAGCAGCTGTGCACGCTCTGAGACCGGCCCGCCCTTCACCAGTTCCGCAAGCTGATAAACCACTTGGCCGCCGTCGAGAATCGGGATCGGCAGCAGGTTCAGCACGCCGAGGCTGATGCTGATCAGTGCCAGCGTGCCCAGGAAAGTGCGCCAGCCCTGCCGCGCAGCGAAACCTGTTGTTTCCGCGATACTGATCGGACCGGAAATCGCCTGCAATGAAACGTCGCCGGTGACAATGCGGCCCACGATTCGCAACGTGAACACCGAGGTATCCCAGGTCTTGGTCGCCGCCTGCCCCACCGCCGCGACCGCGCTGTACTTCTGCAGAGTCAGCATGTCTTCGAGCGTGCGGCCGGTAGGAATCCGCTGATCCTTGGGCGCGATGCCGATCAGTCCGGTCTTGCGGCCCGACTTCGTCTCCTCGCCGATGGTGACCTTCATATCGCGGACCGCCCCGTCGCGGCGCACCTGTAGGGTGACAGTGCGTCCCGGGTTGGGCTTCACCCGGTTCACCAGCTGCTGGAAATGCGAGATCCGCTCGCCGTCGATCGCCAGGATCTCGTCGCCGACGTGCAGCCCCGCCCGCTCGCCCGCCGTGCCTTTGTTCACCAGGCCGATGATCGGCTTGACCCGCGGCCGCCAGATCTCGAAGCCGAGCCCGGGCAGCAGCGCTTCGGGTTGGGTCAACGCGCGACTGCGCTCGCCGACCGGCAGCGAGAGGTCGCGGTCTGCGCCGTCGACGCCGCGCACGGTCATGTTGATGGTGCCGTCGTCGGTGAGGTCTTCGATGATCGCCAGCGTCGCGGCTTCGAGCGTCGGCGTCGGCTTACCGCCGATCTCGAGGATCTGGTCTTCGTAGCGCAGCCCGGCCTGCGCGGCGATCGAGTTCGGCGTGATCTCGCCGACGATCGGCTTGATCGCCGGCACGCCGGCCGTGAACAGCACCCAGTAGAGCGCGATGGCGAAAATCAGGTTCATTGCCGGCCCGGCCAGCAGCGTCGCGATGCGCTTCCAGACCGGCTGGCGATTGAAGGCCCGCGGCAGCTCGTGCTCGGGGACATTGCCTTCGCGCTCGTCGAGCAGCTTCACGTAGCCGCCGAGCGGCACGGCCGCCACCACGAACTCGACCGGATCCTTGCCGATGACGCGGCGATACAGCGGCTTGCCGAAGCCGATCGAGAAACGCAGCACGCGGATGCCGAGCTTGCGGGCGACCCAGAAATGCCCGAACTCGTGCACCGCGACCAGCACGCCGATTGCCACGATGAACGCTGCGACGTTGATGATGAACTGCAGCGGGCTATCGGTCGAAATCATGCATGAACTCCTGCCGGGCCGGCGATTGCGGCCTGCGCCTCGCGGCGCGCCCAACCGTCTGCAGCCAGAATGTCTGCTACGCAGTCCGCCGGCATCGACGGCGCGCGCGCCAGCACTCGCTCGATCAACGCAACGATGTCGGGGAACCGGCAGCGCCCTTCGAGAAACGCGCCGACCGCCACTTCGTTCGCGGCGTTGAGCACTGCGGGCGCCGTGCCGCCGGCTTCCGCGGCGCTGCGCGCCAGGGCCAGGGCGGGGAAACGCTCGAGGTCGGGCGCTTCGAAATCGAGCCGGGCGGCGCGCAGAATGTCGAGGGATTCTACACCCGAGGTCAGCCGCTCCGGCCAGCCCAGCGCGTGCGCAATCGGCGTACGCATGTCGGGATTACCCAGTTGCGCGAGCATCGAGCCGTCCACGTACTCCACCAGCGAGTGCACGATGCTCTGCGGGTGAACGACTACGTCGACCTGGCGGGCCGGCAAGCTGAACAACAGGCACGCTTCGATCAGTTCCAGCCCCTTGTTCATGAGCGTTGCCGAGTCGACCGAGATCTTGCGCCCCATGACCCAGCGCGGGTGGGCGCAGGCCTGGTCGGGCGTGACATTGCGTAAATCCGCGGCAGGCGTGCGCAGGAACGGCCCGCCCGACGCTGTGAGCAGCACGCGCCGGACCCCCGAGGCGCGACTGCCGCCCATGCATTGAAAGATTGCGTTGTGCTCGCTGTCGACCGGAATGAGCGTAGCGCCGCCGTCGCGTACGGCTTGCACGAACAGCGGGCCGGACATGACCAGCGCTTCTTTGTTCGCCAGCAAAATGCGCTTGCCCGCACGCGCGGCCGCGAGACTCGATGGGAGGCCTGCGGCACCGACGATCGCGGCCATGATCGTGTCGACGTCGGGATGCGCAGCGATCTCGGTCAAGGCTTGTTCGCCCGCGAGCACCTGCGTCTGTGAGCCTGCGCTGCGCAGCTGCGACGCGAGGAGCGCTGCTGCTGAGTCGTCGACGACGACGGCGAATCGCGGCCGATGTTGCAGGCATTGCTCGCGCAGACGAGCGACGTTGCTGCGTGCAGCGAGCGCGAAGACCTCGTAGCGATCGCGATGACGTTCGAGCACGTCCAGCGTGTTCAGCCCGATGCTGCCGGTCGAGCCCAACACCGCGACGCGCAGCGGCGCGCTCATCGCAGCAGTCCAAGGCGTTCGAGGCCGATCAGGAAAACCGGCGCCGCCGCCGTCACGCTGTCGACGCGATCGAGCAGACCGCCGTGACCCGGCAGCAGCCGGCCGCTGTCCTTCAGCCCGGCGTGGCGCTTGAACAGACTCTCCGTGAGATCGCCGATGATCGAGGCCACCACGACGACGATGCACAGCGCGAGAAACCGCGGCGCATCGACCTTGAACCACCACACACCGACGCCGGCCATCAGCGCGGCGGCCACGAAGCCGCCCACTACACCTTCCCAGGTCTTGCCGGGACTGACTCGCGGCGCGAGCTTGTTGTGACCGAAGCGGCGCCCGGCGAAATAAGCGCCGACGTCCGCAGCCACGACCAGCAGGATCAGAAACAGCAGCAGCTGCGGTCCGGCCGCATGCAAGCGCGCCAGCGCCAGCCACGCGGGCACGAGCACCAGCAGACCCGCGCCGGCAGCCGTGACACGGTTGACCTGCGCGGGTGCAATCACGACCCAGATCAGAGCGAATACCCACCACGCCAGCGCCGCCTGGATGAGGCGACCCATCTCCTCGCGTTCGACGCCGTACCACCAGCTGGCCGCGACACACGCAGCCACGAACGCTACATAGAAGATCCTCGCTGAATGTTGGGTGAAGCGCGGGAACGCCGACCACTCCCACGCCGCGGCAACGACCAGCAGCGCGAGCGCTGCCATGGTCGCGGCGTGCGGCAACATGAAGATCACCAGCAGCACGAGCGCGGCGAGAATCAACGCCGTAATGACTCGCTCGCGCAGCATCAGCGGGTCCCGGCCTGCTCGGGCACGAGCCCGAAACGACGCTGACGTCGACCGAAATGCGCGATCGCGGCGTCGAGCTCGCGCTCGTCGAAATCCGGCCACAGCGCGTCGCAGAAGTACAGCTCGGTGTACGCGAGATTCCACAGCAGGAAGTTGCTGATGCGTTGCTCGCCGCCGGTGCGGATCAGCAGATCGGGATCCGGCAGGCCGGCGAGCGCCAGCTGCTCGCCGATGAGTGCCTCGTCGATGTCTTCAGCACGCAGCTCGCCGGCGACGACGCGCTCGGCGAGTCGCCGGGTCGCGGAGGCGATGTCCCAGCGCCCGCCATAGGCGATGGCGATGACCAGCGTCATTTTGCCGTTGCCCGCCGTGAGCTCACGCGCCGCGTTCATGCGCTCGCGCAGTGCCGGCGACAGCTGCTCCAGGTTGCCCGCAAAGGTCAGGCGAATGCCGTTCTCGTGCAGATCGGCGACTTCGTCGTCGAGCGCCTGCAGGAAGCGGCTCATCAGCATCGAGACCTCTTCCTTCGGCCGCTTCCAGTTCTCGCTCGAGAACGCGAACAGCGTCAGCACCTGCACGTTGCGACGCGCGCAGTTCTCGACGATCTGCTTGACGGCCTTCACGCCCATGCGGTGGCCTGCCGGCCGCGGCAACGCGCGCGCAGCGGCCCAGCGGCCATTGCCGTCCATGATGACTGCAATATGCCGCGGCACGCCGCTGAGCTCTGCGGTCTTCGCCATTCAGACCTGCATCAGCTCTTTTTCTTTTTCGGCGAGGATCTGATCGATCTCCGCGACGTGCCGGTCGGTCAGCTTCTGCACTTCGTCGTGCGCGCGCCGGTCGTCATCCTGCGAGATCAGCTTTTCCTTGAGCATCTCTTTGAGCTCGTTCATCACGTCGCGGCGCACGTTGCGCACGGCGACGCGGGCATTCTCCGCCTCGTGACGCACGACCTTGGTCAGGTCGCGGCGGCGCTCCTCGGTCAGCGGCGGCATCGGCACGCGGATGACGGTGCCGGCGGTGTTCGGCATCAGGCCGAGATCGGACTTCATGATCGCCTTCTCGATCGCCTGCACCATGGTCTTTTCCCACGGCGTCACGGTCAGCGTGCGCGCGTCTTCGAGCGCCAGGTTCGCGACCTGGTTGAGCGGCACTTCATTGCCGTAATACTCGACGCGGATGTGCTCGAGCAGGCTGGTGTGGGCGCGGCCCGTGCGCAGCTTCTTCAGCTCGTTCTTCAGCGCCGCGACGCACTTGTTCATGCGCTCGTTCGCATCTTTCTTGACGTCATCCAGCATGGGCCTTCTCCCACCTACGAATTGGTGACCAGCGTCCCTACTTCCTCGCCGCGCACGATGCGCAGCAGCTCGCCCGGCTTGGTCAGGTCGAACACGCGCAGCGGCAGGTTGTTATCGCGGCACATGACGATCGCCGTCGCGTCCATCACGTTGAGGCGGTCCATCAGCACCTTGTCGAAGGTCAGGCGCGCGTAACGCGTGGCGGCCGGATTCTTCATCGGATCGTCGGAGTAGATGCCGTTGACCTTGGTGGCTTTCAGCAGCAGGTCGGCATTGATCTCGATCGCGCGCAGGCTCGCGGCTGTGTCGGTGGTGAAGAATGGGTTGCCGGTGCCGGCCGCGAGAATGCAGACGCGGCCCTTCTCGAGGTGACGTACGGCACGGCGCCGGATGTACTCCTCGCACACCTCGTTGATGCGAATCGCGGACATGACGCGCGCGTGCAGACCGAGCGCTTCGACGGCGTCCTGCATCGCCAGGGAATTCATGACGGTGGCGAGCATGCCCATGTGATCGCCGGTGACCCGGTCCATGCCGGCGCGCGCCAGCCCGGCGCCGCGGAAGATGTTGCCGCCGCCGATCACGACGGCCACCTGCATCCCCAGGCTCATGACCTCGCGGATCTCGAGCGCCACGCGCTTGAGCATCTTCGGGTCGACGCCGTAATCCTCCTGGCCCATGAGCGCTTCGCCCGACAGCTTGAGCAGGATACGGCGCAATCCGGAGGCCGACGCCGGTTGCTCGCTGACGGGGGTGCTGCTGGTCGCCATGAAGGGGTCCTGGTTGGGGTGACCGCCATTATAAGGAACCCCGCCGGAGCGGGGTTCTGTTCGACGCTAGTGCTTGGACTTGTCCTTGTTGCCGTCCGGCGGCGTTTTGAAGCTCTCGACCTGCTTGGCCACTTCGGCTGCAAAATCTTCCTGCTTTTTCTCGATGCCGGCACCGACCTCGTAGCGCACGATCGCCGCTACCTCGCCCCCGGCGTTCTTCAGGTACTGCTCCACCGTCTGCTTGTCGTCTTTGACGAACAGCTGGCCGAGCAGCGTGATCTCGCCGAGCCACTTGCGGACCTTGCCCTCGATGATCTTGGCGACGATCTCCTGCGGCTTGCCCGCAGTCTTCGGATCGCTCTTCGCCTGCTCGGCGAAGATTGCGCGCTCGCGCGCCACTTCGTCGGCGGGCACTTCCGCGGACGAGATGAACGGCGGGTTGATCGCGGCAACGTGCATGGCGATGTCCTTGGCGACAGCTTCGTCGCCGCTCTTCATCGCCACCAGCGCGCCGATGCGCGTGCCGTGCAGGTACGCGCCGACCACGGCGGGAGACTCGACCACACTGAAGCGGCGCACGGTGATGTTCTCGCCGATTTTCGCAATCAGCGCGCGGCGGGTCTCTTCGATCGTCTGGCCGCCTTCGAGCGACACCGCCAGCAGCCCTTCGACGTTCGCCGGGCGCTTCGCCAGCGCAGCCTTTGCGACGCCGGCAGCGAACTGCTGGAAGTCCTTCTCGCGCGCGACAAAGTCGGTCTCGCAGTTCACTTCGACGACCACCGCGCGGCGACCGTCGCCGGAGCGCTCGATCGCCACGACGCCTTCCGCCGCGATACGCGAGGCCTTCTTGTCGGCTTTCGCCAGGCCGGACTTGCGCATCAACTCGGCGGCGGCATCCAGATCGCCATTGGTTTCGACGAGCGCTTTCTTGCACTCCATCATCCCCGCGCCAGTCCGTTCGCGGAGCACCTTCACTGCTTCAGCGGTAACCGTCATTACTGAGCTCCACCCGTTGCGCCACCGGCAGCGTCACCCGGCGTTCCGCCGGTCGTGGTCGGCTTGCGCTTCGCGAGCGCGGCCTTACGGCGCGCCATGAACTCTTCCGGCGACACGTCCGCCTCGACGTCGTCGACTTCTGCTGCGACGACTTCCTCGACCGGCTCGTCCGGCATCTTCTCGGGCATGCGACGGCGCGGCGCCTGTTTCTTGCGCACGGCGGCCGGACGGCCGCGGCGCGGTGCCGGCGCACCGGTCTTCGGCTTCGGCTTGCCTTCCTCGTCGAGCTCGACGAATTCGTCTTCGCCGGTCGGCACTTCGGGCAGGGCCGACTTGCCGTCGAGCGCCGCATCGGCGATGCCTTCGGCGTACAGCTGGATCGCGCGCATGGCGTCGTCATTGCCCGGCACCACGTAGTCCACGTCGTCCGGCGCGCAGTTGGTGTCGACGATCGCGACGACCGGAATGCCGAGCTTCTTCGCCTCGTGGATCGCGATCTTTTCGTGACCGACGTCGATCACGAACAGCACGTCCGGCAGCGAATCCATTTCCTTGATGCCGCCGAGGCTGCGTTCCAGCTTCTCGCGCTCGCGACGCAGGCCCTGCGCCTCGCGCTTGCTGTGCTGCTCGAGCGTGCCGTTCGCAGTCATCTCGTCGAGCGCGATCAGGCGCTTGATCGAGCCGCGCACGGTCTTGAAATTCGTGAGCATGCCGCCCAGCCAGCGGTGGCTGACATAAGGCATGCCGCAGCGACCGGCGGCCTGTTTGACGGCTTCGCGCGCCGAGCGCTTGGTGCCTACGAACAGCACGCGGCCGCCGTCAGCTACGACCTGGCGAATGAAGCCAGCCGCCTCGTTGTAGAGCGGCAGCGTCTTTTCCAGGTTGATGATGTGAATCCGGTTGCGTTCCCCGAAGATGAAAGGGGCCATCTTGGGGTTCCAGAAACGGGTCTGATGTCCGAAGTGGACGCCCGCTTCCAGCATCTGCCGCATGGACATGCTGGCCATGATCGAGTCTCCTGTAGGGGTTAGGCCTCCACCCGCCCCATGCGACGACCTGCAGTTCTTGCGAAGCTGCAAGCACCCCGTCACATGTGTCGGCAAGGTGTGAGAGTTAGGGCTCTTTCGGAGCCAAGATTCGTTGCGAAAAAAACGCGCGCTTTATACCATAAACTTCATGATCGTCCAAAAGTTTTCGCCGTTTTTTCTACCAGGAGTCAGCTAGATGCGCGGCCTGCTGCAATCCCTGCCCCGCTGGCCGACTTCGCAGTCGGAAAGCGCCGCTGCGAGCACCATGAGAGGCAGCCAGGTGACGATCAAGACCCCCGCCCAGCAGGAGCAGATGCGGACCGCCGGTCGCCTTGCGGCCGACGTCCTGGACATGATCGGTCCCTATGTCGTCCCGGGCGTCACGACCGACGAGCTGAACGCGCGCTGCCACGAGTACATCGTGAATACGCAGCAGGCTGTTCCCGCTCCGCTCAACTACCGCGGCTTTCCCAAGTCGATCTGCACCTCCGTGAATCACGTCGTGTGTCACGGCATTCCGAGCCCCGACAAGCGCTTGAAGCAGGGCGACATCATCAACGTCGACGTCACGGTCATCAAAGAGGGCTGGCACGGCGACACCAGCCGCATGTACCCGGTCGGCAAGATCGCGCCCAGCGCGCAGCGCCTGATCGAGATCACTCATGAGGCCATGTGGATCGGCATCCGCCAGGTGCGCCCTGGCGCGCATCTCGGCGACATCGGCGCCGCCATCCAGGGCTTCGTCGAGCCGCAGCATCTGTCGATCGTGCGCGAATATTGCGGGCACGGTATCGGCCAGATCTTTCACGAAGATCCGCAGGTGCTCCATTACGGCGAGCGCGGCACGGGCGTGCAGCTGCTGCCCGGCATGACGTTCACCGTCGAGCCGATGGTCAACGCCGGCAAGCGCCACGTGCGCCTGCTGCCGGACGGCTGGACGGTCATCACGAAGGATCATTCGTTGTCGGCGCAGTGGGAGCACACGGTGCTCGTCACCGACACCGGCTACGAAGTGCTCACGCTGGGCGCGGCCGAACGCTGAAGCCGCGGCTCTCGCGCTGCGGCCATGCCCGTACTCACCCACGAGGACTTCGACGAGCTCACGACTGCCGTGAGCGATCCCGGCTGGGAGTACCTGACCGGGCTGCCGGCCGCCCTGCAAATTGACCGCAGCGGTGCCCAGCCGGAGATCGCCGCGTTCCGCGGCGCGCTCACCGAAGGCGACACCCGCCTCAAGCAACGCTTCCACGAAGACGAGCCGGTCGAGCGACTGGTGCGCGATCGCGCGCGCCTGGTCGACACCCTGCTCAAGGCCGCCTGGGCGCAGCATCTCGGCGAGCACGTGCGCGAGCTCGCACTGATTGCGGTCGGCGGCTACGGCCGCGGCGAGCTGAACCTCTGCTCCGACATCGACATCATGGTGCTGCTGCCGAAGAGCGAGACCGCGCCGTGGCAGCCTGAACTCGAGCGCTTCCTGACGTTCATGTGGGACATCGGCCTCGAAGTCGGGCACAGCGTGCGCACGATCGACGACTGTCAGCGCGAGAGCGCCGCCGACGTCAGCGTCGCGACGACGATGATCGAGGCGCGGCTGCTGGTCGGCCCGGAATCGCTGTTCGACGCCATGCGGCGTGCGCTCGCGCCGGAGAACGTCTGGCCGACGCGCGATTTCTTCGAGGCGAAGGTCGCCGAGCAGACCGCACGCCATCACCGCTATCACGACACCGCGTACAACCTCGAGCCGAACGTGAAGTCGAGCCCCGGCGGGCTGCGCGACATCCAGACGATCGGCTGGGTCGCCAAGCGTCATTTCGGCGGGGATTCGCTGGAAGAGCTGGCCGAGCACGGCTTCCTGGCGAAGAGCGAGCTGCGCAAGCTCAAAGCCGCACAGGCGTTCCTGTGGAAGATCCGCTTCGCGCTGCACGTGCTGACCAATCGCCGCGAGGACCGGCTGCTGTTCGATCACCAGATCCGGCTCGCGAAGATGTTCGGCTACGAGGATGCGACGTACACGCTCGCGGTCGAGCAGTTCATGCAGCGTTACTACCGCACGGCGATGGACGTGAGCCTGCTGAACGAAATGCTGTTGCAGCTGTTTCGCGAGGCGATCCTCTCCAGCCCGAACACGCCGCCGCTGCCGGTGAATCCGCGCTTCCAGATCCGCAACGACTATCTCGAGATTACGCACGACGACGTCTTCGACCGCTATCCCTCCGCGCTGCTCGAGGTGTTCGTCGTCATCGAGCAGAATCCGGCGATCCGCGGGGTGCGCGCCTCGACCATACGCCAGCTGACGCGTCACCTGTGGCTGATCGACGAAGAATTCCGCCAGCATCCGCGCAATCACCGGCTGTTCTTCGAGATCCTGCGCGCGCCGACCGGCGTTACGCACGAGCTGCGCCGCATGAATCTCTACGGCGTGCTCGGTCGTTACATTCCCGCGTTCGGCCGCATCGTCGGCCGCATGCAATACGACCTGTTCCACGCGTACACGGTGGATGCGCACACGCTGTTCGTCGTCAGCAATCTGCGGCGTCTCGCGATGCCGAAGTACGACCACGAGTTCCCGGAGCTGTCGCGCATCATGCAGGCGCTGCCGAAGCCGGAGCTGGCGTATGTCGCGGCGATCTTCCACGACATTGCCAAGGGCCGCGGCGGCGATCACTCCGAGCTCGGCGCGGTCGACGCGGAAGCGTTCTGCCTCGAACAGGGCTTGTCGAACTACGACGCGCGCCTGGTCGCGTGGCTGGTGAAGAATCACCTGGTGCTGTCGGTGACCGCGCAGAAGAAGGACATCTCCGATCCCAAGGTGATCCACGAGTTCGCGAAGCTGGTCGGCGATCAGAACCATCTCGACTATCTGTACGTGCTGACCGTCTCCGACGTGCGCGGCACCAATCCGAAGCTCTGGAACAACTGGAAGTCCTCGCTGTTCGCCGGCTTCTATCAGCGCACGCGCGAGGCGCTGCGCCGCGGACTGGAGAGTCCGATCGACCAGGATCAGCTGATCGCCGAAACGCAGTCGCGCGCAAGGGAGCTGATCACTCGCGACGGCCTGGCGGAACCGGCAGTGCAAGCGATCTGGCAGCGCTTCACCGATGCGTATTTCCTGCGGCACACACCCGAGGAAATCGCGTGGCATACGTCGATGCTCGCACGGCGCGATGGCGCGGATAGCGGCTCACTGGTCTCGGTGCAGCAGCAATCAGGGCGTGGTGGCACCGGTATCTCTACCTACAGCTCGCATCGACAACACAGCTTCGCGCGCACGACGGCGCTGCTCGATCAGCTCGGACTTACGATCGTCGATGCACGCATCACGCCGACGGCCGACGGCTCCAGCCTCGACGTCTATCACGTGCTCGAAGACACCGGCGACGAGATCAGCGATCCCGTGCGCATTCGCGACATCCAGCAACAGCTCGCACACGTGCTGTCGCAGGAAGATCACACCGCGGTGACGATCACGCGGCGCGCGCCGCGTCAGGTGCGGATGTTCTCGACGCCGACGCAGATCACGTTCGTCGAAGATCCGGTGAACCGTCGCACGATCGTCGAGCTGATCGCCGGCGACCGGCCCGGGCTGCTCTCGCAGATCGCCAAGGTCTTCATGGCCGAGCGCGTCGATATCTACAACTCGAAGATCATGACGGTCGGTGAGCGCGCCGAGGACGTGTTCTACGTCGCGGACGAGTCCGGCCGGACGCTCACCGCGGAGGCGCAGCAACGCCTGGCGCAGCGCCTGACCGAGAGCCTCGATCGTCGCGCATGAATCCAGCGCTGACACAGCTGCGGCCGTATCCGTTCGAGCGCTTGCGCGCGCTGCTGGCGGGCGCCAGGCCGCCCGCCGGGCTGCCGCATATTTCGATGTCGATCGGCGAGCCGCGCCACGAGCCACCTGCGTTCGTGCTCGAAGCGTTGACGAAAAATCTCGCGGGGTTCGGCAGCTATCCGACGACGGCTGGCATTCCACAGCTGCGGGCCGCTGCTGCCGCGTGGCTGACGCGACGCTTTCAATTGCACCCCGGTTCGATCGATCCGGAGACGATGCTGATTCCGGTCAACGGCACGCGCGAAGGATTGTTCGCGTTCGTGCAGGCGATGGTCGATGTCGCACGCGAGCCGCTGGTCGTCATGCCGAATCCGTTCTATCAGATCTACGAAGGCGCGGCGCTGCTCGCCGGCGCGCAGCCGCACTTTCTCGGCAACGATCGCGCAAACGCATACTTGCCTGACCTTGACGATGTCGCGCCCGATGTCTGGCGACGTTGCCAGGTGCTGTTCCTGTGCTCGCCCGGCAATCCCACCGGCGCAGTCGCCAGCATCGATTACCTGCAGCGTGCGATCGCGCTCGCCGATCGCTATGACTTCGTGATCGCAGCGGATGAGTGCTACAGCGAGATCTATCTCGACGAAGCGCGGCCGCCGCCGGGGTTGCTGCAGGCTGCGGTCGCGAGCGGTCATTCCGCCTATGAGCGGTGCGTCGTGTTCCACAGTCTGTCGAAGCGATCGAGCGTGCCCGGTCTGCGCTCGGGCTTCGTCGCGGGCGATGTGAAGCTGATTCAGTCGTTCCTGCAGTACCGCACCTATCACGGCTGCGCGCTACCGCTGCCGACGCAGTTTGCGAGCATCTCGGCCTGGAGCGACGACCAGCACGTCGTCGAGAACCGGCGCTTGTATCGCGAGAAGTTCGCGCGCGTTCTGCCGGTGCTGCGCGAGGTACTCGAAGTGGATGCGCCGGACGCGAGCTTCTATTTGTGGCCGAAGGTGCCCGACGACGAGCGCTTCGCGCGCCAACTGTTCGAGCGGCAACACGTGACTGTACTACCCGGCAGCTACATCGCGCGCGACACCCCGCACGGCAATCCGGGCCGCGGACGGGTGCGCATCTCGCTGGTCGCAACCGTACCGGAGTGCGCCGACGCGGCCGCACGCATTCGCGATCTTTGCAGGAGCCTTGGATGACCGATTCCGCCCTCCCCGCCCTGATCGACGCCGCGTTCGAACGACGCGCCGAGTTCAGCCCGAAGAACGCGCCTGCCGAAGTGCGCGACGCTGTGGAGCAGGCGATCACGCTGCTCGATAGCGGCAAGGCCCGAGTCGCCGAGAAGCGCGCCGGCGCGTGGCACGTCAATCAATGGCTTAAGAAAGCAGTGCTGCTGGGGTTCCGGCTCAACGACAACCGGCGCATCGAAGCCGGGTTCACGCAGTTCTACGACAAGGTCGCGCTGAAGTATGCGGATCACGACGATGCACGCTTCCGCAGCGAAGGTGTCCGCGTCGTACCGCACGCGATCGTGCGCCGTGGCGCCTACATCGCGCCAAACGCCGTGCTCATGCCGTCATACGTCAACGTCGGCGCGTACGTCGGCGAAGGCACGATGGTCGACACCTGGGCGACAGTCGGATCGTGCGCGCAGGTCGGTCGCAACGTGCATCTGTCCGGCGGTGCTGGACTCGGTGGCGTGCTGGAGCCGCTGCAAGCTGCGCCGACGATCATCGAAGACAATTGCTTCATCGGCGCGCGCTCCGAGATCGTCGAGGGCGTGATCGTCGAAGCAGGTGCAGTCATTTCGATGGGTGTGTTCATCGGCGCGAGCACCCGCATTTACGATCGCGAGCGCGACGAGATTTCCTATGGCCGTGTGCCTGCCGGTGCCGTCGTGGTTCCGGGCTCGCTGCCGTCGAAGGACGGGCGCTATGCGCTGAACTGCGCGGTGATCGTGAAGCGCGTGGACGCGCAGACGCGCGCCAAGACGAGTCTCAACGAGCTGCTGCGCGAGTAAGCAGAGCCTATTCGGCCGGTCTGCAACCTTTCCCCGGGCTGCTTGCGTCACACGTCGCAGGCATCAAGCAAGAACAATGACGGGGGTTGCCGACCATGCGCGACAACAGCGGGCGTTCCGATCGTCTCCTGCAAGGGCTGCTGCTCTGGACGGCCCTGACAACGCTGATCTTCTGGTTGCCGTCCATACGCGGTTTGTTCGACGGCGCATCGTACGAGTGGGGCGCATTCGGATTTCGCGGCCGCGGTATTGCCGGCGACTACTGGTTCGTCGCTACTGGATCGCTCGCGGCAATCGCACTTCAGTTTCTCGCGTGGCGCGGGCCGCGCGCGGCGTTCTACGTGATGTTCGGCGGCTGGCACCTGTATCTCGCGGTGGCCACAGCGCTGGCGGCGATTGCCGATCCGGCTTCCTTGCATTTCACTGGTGACACGCTCGGCGTCGACGTGTCGCTGGCAGTCGCCGCGCCGACGTTCATGGGAATTGCGGCCGCGCTGGTTCTGTTCTGGATCGTGCGTGACGCGCGCGGCGGAATCTCGCGGCCTGCACTGAGCGCTTGGTCGCAGAAAAATACGCGCTGGGTGCTGGCGCTGGCAGCGCTGCTGCCGATGCAGCTGGTGCTGCTGCGAGTCGGCGAGCCGCATGGCACGACCGATCAGATCGGCGTCCTGATCACGATCGCCCAGTGGTTCCTGTTGAGCATCGCGCTGCGCCGTGCGCGTCAGGCTTCAGCCTGACTTCGGCTTGATCTCCTGAAACATCGACGACACCCACGGCCGGAACGCTGCGAGCAGTGCGACGTTCTTCTTCTCGGCCGCGGGCAACCCTACATCCAGCGTCGCCAGCTCCGCGAAGTCGCGCGCCAGCTGTTCGATCTTGCGCACCAGTACTCGCGTCGACGCTTCGGAGAGCTCGGCGGAGCGGAAGTGCAGCACCTGATCCGTGCCATGGAATTCCGCTTGCAGGAATTCCGCTTTGACCTGCCGCTCGTACACGCGATGCACGGGACCGTCTATTCGCCAGCTCACCACGGGCCCGACACGCAGCCGCGCTTTCAACCGCGGTTGCAGTTCGATCAGTCCCGCATCGTCGAGCTTCACGTACAGCTCGCGCAGCCCGCGCTCGGATAGATCCATGCGTTGCACGATCTCGGCACTACTGCGGCCGTTGAGCAGCAGATAGAAGCACGCAAGCAGCCGTGAATTGGCGGCGAGCAGCTGCTCCTGCTCGAGGCTGAGATATTGCGAGCCGGCTTCGTGAGAATTGGCGGCCGCGCGCATCAGCTCGCTCATGCTGATGCCGATTGCCGCGCAGATGCCCTCGAGTCGCTGCAGCGTGAACGTTTCGGCGGCGAAGACGCGCTTGATCGAGCCCTCGCTCAATCCCACCCGCCGCGCCACGTCCCGGTAGGTCAGTCCGCGGTTCTTCAAGGTGCGCTTCAGGACGTCGATGATTTGTGCAGTTTCGCTCACGTCACCCCCTGTGCCGTGATCGAATCATTGCGCGCAGCTGTCGCGCTGTCCACGCGAGCGCGGCGCTTGCAGAAAGTTCAGCGCGGTAGCGCTATTGAGGCTTCTTGTGCCGCTCGTCGCGGCCGCTGGCGACGAACACGACCTGCTCGGCGATGTTCTTGGCGTGGTCGCCGATTCGCTCGAGTCCTTTGAGCGCGAACACCGTGTCGATCGTCACGCCGAGGTAGCGCTGATCCTGCATGGCCAGCGTTAGCAGCTGACGCAGCGCCGCCGCGAATTCGGCGTCGAGCTCCGAATCGCGCGCGCGGACGCGGTCGGCCAGGTCCGAATTGGAATCGTCGAGCGCGAGCACGGCGTCGCGCAGCATGCCGCTGGTCAGCTCGGCCATGTGCTGCAGATAACGCGCGACTGCGCGCACCGGACCTTGCGGCTCACCACTCGCCATCCGCGCCGCGAAGCGTGCGATCTTTTTCGATTCGTCGCCGGCGCGCTCCAGCTCGACGGTGATGCGCGACACGGCGGTCGCCATGCGCAGGTCGCCGGCAACGGGCTGATGCAAGGCGATCAGCTCGAACGCCTCGCGATCGACCGCGCGCTCCATGTCGTTCACCTGCTGCTCGCGCGAAAGCACGGTCTGTGCGAGCCGGGCGTCGGCATCGAGCAGCGCGCGAACAGCAGTGGAAACCTGATCGATGACGAGACCGCCCATGCCGACGGTGTGCAGGCGCAGCTGCGTCAAGGCGCCATCGAACGCCTTCGCCGTGTGACCCTCCATCGGGTCGGACAGCACGGCTGCACGCTCCGGAGTGCCGGTCTCAGCCATAGCGCCCAGTGATGTAGTCTTCCGTCGCCTTCTTCGCGGGGTTCGTGAAAATCTTCGCCGCTTCGTCGAACTCGATCAGCTCGCCGAGATACATGAACGCCGTGTAGTCGCTGACGCGTGCGGCTTGTTGCATGTTGTGAGTGACGATCAGCACCGTCACCTGGTCGCGCAGCGTCGAAATCAACTCCTCGATCTTGGCAGTCGCGATCGGATCGAGCGCCGAAGTCGGCTCGTCGAACAGCAGGATCTCCGGCGTCGTCGCCAGCGCGCGTGCGATGCACAGACGCTGCATCTGACCGCCGGACAGCGCCAGCGCCGAATCCTGCAATCGATCCTTGACCTCATCCCACAGCGCCGCGCCGCGCAGCGCCTTCTCGACTTCCTCAGCCAGCGTTGCGCGGTTGCGTACGCCGCGCAGGCGCAGGCCGTACGCGACGTTCTCGAAAACCGACTTCGGGAAGGGATTCGGCTTCTGGAACACCATGCCGATGCGCATGCGCACTTCGATCGGATCGACGCCGGCGCCGATCAGATTGAGATTGTCCGGATGCAGCGTGATGCTGCCCTCGTAGCGCGTGTCCGGCTGCAAGTCGTGCATGCGGTTGAAGCAGCGCAGGAACGTGCTCTTGCCGCAGCCCGAGGGGCCGATCAGCGCCGTCACCTGGCGCTCGGCGATCGGAATCGTCAGGTTCTTCAGGGCACGATGTTGACCGTAGTAGAAACTGAGGCTGTCGACGGCCGCCTTCACGTTCAACGTGCGCGTTTTGCGCGTGTCGTCGACTGCAATGGAAACGCGCGGCGTTGCCGGACCGGCCTGGCCGGCCCCGGTGTGCGTATTACGTGCAGCTTCGTCGTTGGCCACGGTTGCTTCCATCAGAGGGTCACCAGTTGATTTTCTTGCGGAACCGGTAACGAATCCAGATCGCAAGCCCGTTCATGATCAAAGTCATGCCGAGCAGGATCGCACCGGCGGCGGCCGCATTCGCCTGGAACGCCTGATCCGGCCGCGAGACCCAGTTGAACATCTGGATCGGCATCGCGGTGAACGGATCTTTCAGCCAGGCGAACGAGATGAACGGAAATTCGCTTTGAATCGGCGACTGCGGCAGGAACGCGATGAAGCTGAGGGCGCCGATCGTGATGATCGGTGCGGTCTCGCCGATCGCGCGCGACAGGCCGAGGATCATGCCGGTGAGGATGCCGCCGGTCGAATACGGCAACACGTGGTC